>DASQXU010000223.1:0-4138 GCA_035639555.1 Thermoleophilaceae bacterium | reverse complement strand
CGCCGACCCGCCCCCCGGGGAGGCGGTGGAGCGGCTCGAGCAGGAGCTCGCGGTGATCTCGAAGATGGGCTTCGACGCCTACTTCCTGATCGTCTGGGACTTCGTCAAGTTCGCCAAGGACAGCGGGATCGCGGTCGGGCCGGGGCGGGGGTCGGCGGCCGGGTCGATCGTCTCCTACTCCCTGGGGATCACCGACGTCGACCCGCTCGCCTACGGCCTGCTGTTCGAGCGCTTCCTCAACGCCGAGCGGGTGTCGATGCCGGACATCGACATCGACTTCTCGGTCAAGGGGCGCGAGCGGGTGATCCAGTACGTGGCCGAGAAGTACGGCCGCGACTCGGTGGCCCAGATCATCACCTTCGGCCGCATGCTGCCCCGCGCCGCCACGCGCGACGCGGCGCGCGTGCTGGGCTTCGACTACGCCGCGGGCGACCGCATCGCCAAGCTCATCCCCGAGCCCGTCATGGGTCGCTCCAAGACCTTCGACGCGTACTTGAGCGAGGAACCGGACCTCAGGCGCATCTACGACCAGGAGCCGGAGGCCCGCCAGATCGTCGACGTGGCCAGAGGCCTCGAGGGGATCGTGCGCAACTCCTCGATCCACGCGGCGGCCGTCGTAATCGCCGACCGCCCGCTCACCGATCTCGTGCCGCTGCAGCTCGCCGAGGACCGCCCGGTCACCCAGTACCCGATGAAGCCGATCGAGGACATCGGCCTCCTGAAGATGGACTTCCTGGGGCTGCGAAACCTGGACGTGATCGAGTCGGCGCTCGACATCATCGAACAGTCGACCGGCCAGCGGCCCGACATCTCGGAGATCCCGCTGGACGACCGCGGGACCTACGAGATGATGGCCCGGGGAGACTCGGTGGGGGTGTTCCAGTTCGAGTCCGACGGGATGCGGGAGGCGCTCAAGAAGGTCAGGCCGACCGAATTCGAGGACCTGGTGGCGCTGGGCGCGCTCTACCGCCCGGGCGCCATGCGCCACATCGACACCTACGCGCGGGGAAAGCGCAACCCGGAGGGCGTTCGCTACCTCGACGAGCGCCTGCGGCCGATCACGGAGTCGACCTACGGGGTCATCCTCTACCAGGAGCAGTCAATGCAGATCGCCAAGGAGATCGCCGGCTTCTCGGGCCCGGAGGCCGACGACCTGCGCAAGGCGATCGGCAAGAAGCTGCGCGACAAGATGGCCGCGCTGCGCGACCGCTTCTTCGAAGGCGCGCGGGCCACCGGCACCGACGAACGGGTCATCCAGGAGCTCTGGGCGGTCAACGAGGCCGCGGCCGACTACTCGTTCAACCGCTCGCACGCCGCCTGCTATGCGCTGATCTCCTACCGCACGGCCTGGCTCAAGGCCAACTACCCGGCCGAGTACATGGCCGCCCTCATCTCCTCGGTCATGCAGACCAAGGACAAGGTGCCGTTCTTCGTCTCCCGCTGCGAGGAGATGGGGATCGAGGTGCTGCCGCCGGACGTCAACGAGTCGGGGCACGACTTCAAGGTGGTGCAGGGCAACATCCGGTTCGGCCTCGACGCGGTGAAGAACGTCGGGGCGGCGGCCGTGGACGCGATCGTGGCCGCCCGCGAGGAGGGCGGGCGCTTCGCCTCGCTGTGGGACTTCTGCCGGCGAGTGGACTGCCGGGCGGTCAACCGGAAGGCGATCGAGTCGCTCATCAAGTGCGGGGCGCTCGACTCGCTCGGGGCCACGCGGCGGGGGATGCTCGAGGTGCTCACCCAGGCCCAGTCGGCGGGCCAGAAGGCCCAAATGGACGCCCAGCTCGGCCAGGGGTCGTTCTTCGACCTGGGCGGTGGCACCACCGAAGACGTTCGCAACGACCTCCCGATCCCGCCGCTGACCGACGAGCGCGAGTTGATAGGGGCGATGGAGAAGGAGACACTCGGCCTGTTCCTCTCGAGCCACCCGCTGAAGGAGGTGCGCCCGGCGCTGCGCGTCCGGGTCGACTGCTCCCTCGCCGAGCTCGCCGACCGGCCCGACGGCGACTGGGTCACGGTCGGGGGCATGATCGCCGAGTGCAAGCGCATCCGCACCAAGCGCGGCGAGCCGATGATCTTCGCCACCCTCGACGACCTCGAGGGCCAGGTCGAGCTGCTGGTCTTCAACTCGGCCTACGCCCAGAACGCCGACAAGGTCGACGTGGACCGGCTCGTGATCGTGCGCGGCCGCGTCGACCACAAGGAGGCGGGGGAGACCAAGCTGGTCGCCCAGGAGGTCGAGCCGTTCGAGCCCTCAGCGGAGGCGGTCGAGCGCGCCCGCTCGGAGGCGGCGCTTCGCCAGGCCCCAAAGCGGCTGACCCTCCAGGTGGCGCCCCGGGTGTCCGCCGCCTTCCTGGACGAGCTCAGGGAGGTCGTCCGCCACTTCCCGGGCGAGCACGAGCTGATGCTCGCCGTGGGCTCGCGCCGCCTGCTGCTCGGCCCCGACTACCGGGTCTCGGCCGACAGCGCCTGCTGCGCGGAGCTCCGGGGCCTGCAGGGCGCAGCGCGGGTCGTGGCCTGAGCCCTAGCGGTCGCTGGGCAGCCGAGACGGGGCACGCTATCCCGGCCTGACGTGCTCGCAGCGGCAGGTGCGGTCGAACCGGTCGACGATCGCCACGTCCCGGCCGCGGCCGCAGTCGATCACATCGCGCCGCCCGTCGCGGCCGAGAACACGGTCTTTGCCCGCGCCGGCGGCCACTCGGTCGCGGCCCGCGCCCGGCTTGATGCGGTCGTTGCCGGGACCGCCGAAGAGGCGATCGGGGCCCGTGGCGCCCGAGAGGCGGTCGTTGCCCGACCCTCCGCGCAGCCGGTCGCGGCCGGGACCCCCCGTGAGGCGGTCGTTGCCGCCCTGCCCGTAGAGGCGGTCGTTGCCCGGGCCTCCGGCGATGCGGTCGCTGCCGGCGCCGGCGCAGACCAGGTCGCCGCCGCCGCCGGCGCGGATGCGGTCGTTGCCCGCGGCGCCGACGATGACGTCGGGGCGGCGGGTGCCGGCGAGCCTGTCGGCGCCGGCGCTCCCAACGATCGCGGCCGCCCGGCGGGCGCACGTGGCCCTGCTGTTGAGCAGCACCGAGACGTCGTTGGCGCCGAAGTTGGCGACCGCCAGGTCGGGGCGCCGGTCGGCGTTGAAGTCGCCGACCGCCACCGAAGCGGGGGACGAGTCGGCGGGGAAGTTGGTCGGGGCGCTAAAGCTGCCGTTGCCCGCGCCGAGTAGCACCGAGACGTTCCCCGAGCGGAAGTTAGCGACCGCCAGGTCGAGGTGCCGGTCGCCGTTGAAGTCGCCGACCGCCACCGACTGGGGACTCTGGCCGGCGAGGTAGTTGATAGGGAAGCTGAAGCTGCCGCCCGGTCCGGCGAGGAGCACCGAGACGTTGCCCGAGCCCGGGTTGGCGACCGCCAGGTCGAGATGCGAGTCGCCGGTGAAGTCGCCGGCGGCCACCGAGGAGGGGCTCGTGCCGGCAGGGAAGTTGGTTGGGGCCCCGAACGTGCCGTCGCCCCGGCCGAGCAGCACCGAGAAGCCCGCGAAGAAGGTGGCGACCGCGAGGTCGAGGTTCGAGTCGCCGTTGAAGTCGCCGACCGCGACGGCTGCGGGGCCCCGACCGGTGGGGTAGTTGACAGGTGCGAGGAAGCTGCCGTCGCCCCCGCCGAGTAGCACCGATACGTTGTCCGACCCGGCGTTGGCGACCGCCAGGTCGGGGTCCGAGTCGCCGTCGAAGTCGCCGGCCGCCACCGCACCGGAGCCCTGACCGGCGGGGTAGTTCGTCGGGCTGCCGAAGCTCCCATTGCCTGCGCCGAGCAGCACCGAGACGTTGTTCGACTGGCCGTTGGCGACCGCCAGGTCGGGGTGCGAGTCGCGGTTGAAGTCGTCGACCGCGACCGAGCGCGGCTGGAGGTCGGCGGAAAACCTGGTCGGGGAGCCGAAGCTGCCGCCCGGTGCGGCGAGGAGCACCGAGACGTTGTTCGAGCCTAGGTTGGCGACCGCCAGGTCCGGCTGGGAGTCGCCGTTGAAGTCGCCCACCGCCACCGAGAGGGGCTCCGCGCCGCCGGCCGGGAAGTTGGTCGGGCCGGTGAAGCTGACCTCGCCGAGCGCCGGCGCGGGGAGCGCGAGGAGCGCGAGTGCTGCGAGCGCGGCCACCGCCGCTCT
>DASQXU010000222.1:0-5075 GCA_035639555.1 Thermoleophilaceae bacterium | reverse complement strand
GCACTCGAGGCCGGCGGCGGCGAACACATGGCCGGCCAGCTCGAACCAGGAGCACGCGCCGTCCGCGGTCGCGTGGTGGACGCCGTAGCCGCCCTCCCCGGCCAGCCGGAGGAGGCCGGCCGCCAGGTGGCCGCAGAAGGTGGGAGAGCCGACCTGGTCGTCGACGACCCGAACGCTTCGCCCCTGGGCGGCGAGCCCGAGCATGGTCTCGACGAAGTTACGGCCGCCGACCCCGAACAGCCAGGAGGTGCGGACCACAAAGTGACGCGGGTTGGCGTCGGCGGTGGCGCGCTCGCCGGCGAGCTTAGAGCGGCCGTAGCTCGAGAGGGGGGCGGGGTCGTCCGACTCCACGTACGGCTCGCGCTTGCGCCCGTCGAACACGTAGTCGGTCGACGGGTAGACGATCGCCGCCCCCACCCGCTCGGCCGCCGCCGCCGCGGCGGCCGCCCCGTCGCGATTCACTCGCAGGGCGGCCTCGACCTCGACCTCGGCGCCATCCACGTCGGTGAAGGCGGCGCAGTTGACGACCAGGTCCGGCTCCGCAGCCGCCACGGCCCGTGCCACGGAGTGGGTGTCCGTGACGTCGAGCTCGGCCCGCGCGAGGCCGGCGATCTCGTGGCCGGCCCGCCTTCCCTCACCGAGCACGGCGCGGCCGAGCATGCCGCCGGCGCCGAGCACGAGAGCCTTCACCCAGGCGCCCCCGCTAGAGAATCGCGATCTCGGCGTTGTCGCCCACCACGAACCGGTACGCCTTCGGCAGCGCAGGTCCACGCCCGATGCGCACGTTCTTGCCGATCAGGCTGGCCTCGATCCTGAACTCGAGATCGCGGACGACCGAGCCCGAGAGGACGATGGAGTGCTCGAGCTCCGCGGAACTGATCTCCACCCCGGAGCCGATCGCGGTGTACGGACCGACATAGGCGTCGCTGAGCCGGGATCCGGCGCCGATCATCGCCGGGCCCCGGACCGTGGTCCGCTCGAGTCGGGCACCGGCCTCGATCACGACCCGGCCCTCGACCCGGGAGTCCACGAGCTCGCCCTCGACCCGCCCGTGCACGTCGTCGAGGATCAGCCGGTTGGCCTCGAGCATGTCCTGCACCTGGCCGGTGTCCTTCCACCAGCCGTGGACGATGTGCGGGTCGACCCGCCTGCCGCCGTCGAGCAGAACCTGGATCGCGTCCGTGATCTCGAGCTCGCCCCGCCAGGAGGGCTCGATCGCGCGCGCCGCCTCGAAGATCACCGGGGTGAACATGTAGACCCCCACCAGGGCCAGGTTCGTGCCCGGTTGCGCGGGCTTCTCGACGAGGCGGGTCACCCGTCCGTCGTTCAGCTCGGCGACGCCGTAGTTCTGCGGGTCGGGGACGGGGGTGAGCAGGATCAGCGCGTCCGGCTGCTCCTCGCGGAAGGTGTCGACCAGCTCGACCACGCCATCGCGCAGCAGGTTGTCGCCGAGGTACATGACGAACGGACGGTCGCCGAGATACGGCTCGGCAGTCAGCACGGCGTGGGCCAGCCCCAGCGGCTGGTCCTGCTCGATGTAGGTGAGCTCGAGCCCGAAGCGCGACCCGTCGCCGGCGGCGGCGCGGATCTCGTCCCGGGTCTCGGGGGCGACGATGATCCCGACCTCGCGGATGCCCGCCTCGGCCAGCGCCTCGAGCCCGTAGAAGAGGACCGGCTTGTTGGCCACCGGGACGAGCTGCTTGGCGCTCGTGTGGGTGATCGGGCGCAGGCGGGTCCCCTTCCCGCCCGAGAGGATCAGGCCCTTTAGGTCGTCCATCCCCTCAGTAGACGCCCTGCAGCTTCCGGTGGTCCCAGGTGACCACGCGGGTTGGCCGGAAGCGCAGGCCGAATCGCTTTGGCGCCTGCTTCTCGACCATCTGGCGTATCTCGTCGGTGAGCGCGCCGTCGGTGTAGCGCTCGTACAGCGCCAGCCCGATTTCGCCAACCCGCTCGGCGTCGCGCTCGAGCTCCACGTCGCACTGCATCATCGCGCCCCGGAGCTCGTGGTACTGGACGCCGTCTTCGATCCCGACCGTGGCGTGCGGATCGCGCTCGAGGTTGCGCCCCTTTTGCGACTTGGCGTAGGTCCACCCCGCGAGCTCGAGTTCGTCGGGGACGTACCACAGGGGCACCAGGTGAGGGCGTCCGTCGGGGCCGACGGTGGCGACCTGCATGACCATCTGCTCGCCGATGAACTCGCGGAGCTCTTGGTCAGACATCTGGATCTCGCCCCGGCGCGAGGCCATCCGGCCTGAAAGCCTAGGCGTGCAGGGCGCCGGCGAGCGCCTCGGCCGCCTCGAGCACGGCCCGGCGTGCATCATCCGACTCGAGGACCACGGCGTCGCCGGCCTCCTTGAGCACCTCGCGGGCGAGCCAGTCGGCGCCCGCGTACTGGAGCTCGACCACGACGGAACCGTCGGCCAGCTCCTCCACCACCCGACGGTCCTCCCGTGCCCAGCGGGCCCGCTCGGGCGAGATCCACAGGCGGGCGGTGCGCGAGGCCGGCACCTCGCCGGTCCGGGGCCAGCCGTGCATGTCGGGCTCTACCCCTTCGCGGGGCTCGAAGGTCTCATCGAGCACGCTCGCCGACTTGATCCGGTCGAGCCGAAACGACCGGGGGGCGTCGCGCTCGGTGTCCCAGGCGTGCACGTACCAGCCCTCTTGGCCGTTCAGGAGCTTGTAGGGCTCGATCACGCGGCGGGTGAACTCGTCCTCGTTCTCCTTGTAGTACTCGAGCGCGATGAGCCGGCGCTCCGCGATCGCGCCCGAGACCACGCGGGCGATCTCGGAGTCGTCGCCCTGAGCCGTGGTGATCTGAAGGCCGTCGCGGGCGGGGTCGCGGCCCAGGGCGTCGACGATCTTCCTGCGCGCCGAGGCAAGCGAGCCCTCGGGGAGGTGCTCGCCGATCAGGTCGATGGCCGCGACGAGCGCCTTGGCCTCGAGCGGAAGCAGCCGCGCCGGACGGGCGAAGTTGTCGCCGTAGGGCTCGGGGTCGACCTCGATCGAGTCGCCGTGCACCTCGGCGTAGAGGACGTAGCTGCCGCCGCCGAAGTTCACGACGTTGAGGACGTCGATGTCCTGTCTGAGCTCCTCGGCGTTGACCTGGAGGCTCCGGCACAGCTCGGCGACCTCGAGGCGCCGCGCCTCGCGGGCCGCCTCGATCAGGATTCCGGCAAGGGTGACGAGCCGCGCGAACCGCTCGGGTCGGATAGGGCTCTCCTCGCCCTCGCGGCCGGCGCCGTCCTCGGGCGCGACCTCGAGGCGGGCCGCCGGAGGCGCGAGCTCGGGCGGCCGGGCGTGGCCCTCGACCACCGAGCGAAGGCGCTCGTCCGCTTCCTTCACGAGCTCGGCCGGTCCGAGGATTCGGGCTCGGGGGCCGAGGCCGAGCACCCAGGAGACCACCTGGCGCGCGTCGGCGTAGGGGGTCTCGAAGAGCACGCCGGGCCCCGGGGCGTCCGCGACCTCGGCGGCCGGCGTGATCTCGCCGGCGTGGCCGAAGTGACGCAGGACGAGCCAGTCGATCCGCTCCGAGATCCAGATGCGCGCGGCGCCGACCGGGTCGCCGAGCTGCCAGTCGGTGCGGGTCGCGTAGGTGCGCGGATCGAAGTCCTCGGGCGGAGGGAAGTCGTGCTCCGCCTTGCTGGCGTATCCGACCTTCCCGCGGATCCGCGAGAGGCGAAACACTCGCACGGCCTCGCGCTCGTGCGAGTAGCCGATCAGGTAGAACTGGCCGCCCCGGTAGAGCAGGTGGTAGGGGTCGACCTTGCGCCTCTCCTCCGAGTCGCGTCCGATCGTGTAGTAGTCGAAGAGGATCGTCTTGCGCCGGAAGATCGCGGTCTCGATCTTCTGGAGCCGCTGGGAGAGCTCGCGGCCGCCGGGGCTCGCGGTGACCGCCAGGGCGACCGAGCGCTGCTCGGGGGCGTCGAGCGGTGAGGGCTTGCCCCACGAGAGCTGCTGGAGGGCCAGCCTCAGCGGCTCGGCGTAGGCGAACTCGCCGTCGAGCAGGGACAGCGCCGTGCGCAGGGAGCCGAGCTCCTGGTCCGAGAACTCGATCGCCGGCAGGTAGAAGTTCTCGGGCGGGAGCGAGTAGTTCTCGGCCTCGTAGTAGCCCTCGGCCGGCTTGTCGACCTTGAGCTCGATCCCGAGCGACTCGAGCTCGGCCCGGTCGGCGTAGAAGCGACGGGCGAAGGCCTCGTCGTTCATCTGCGAATAGCCTTCGACGTCCTGCTTGATCTCGAGGGCCGACACCGGCCGCCGCTCCGCCATCAAGAACGAGATCAGCGATAGCTGGCGGATCAGCTTCTCGGTGTCCTTGGCCATCTCGTCACGAGAATAAGCATCGGGGGCGGGGAGCTTCGTCCCTCGGCCCGCCCGGCCCCGGAATTTGCGTGCGGTCGCCGCGGGCTCGGGTACGGTGCAACCGTGGCGGTGGACCGCTCGCAGGAGGCGCTCGGCTACGAGGACTGCCTGCGCGTGCTGCTCGAGTTCATAGGCCGCCGCGCGGAGGTCATGATCGTGCCGGCGAGCGACGAGCCGATCCTCTATGCCGCCTTCAAGGGCACGCTCGAGCGGGCGAGCGACGACCGCCTGTGGGCCGACGTCGCTGGCAGCCGCGAGGCCATGGCGTTCAATCTGCGCGAGGATCGCTCGAGCGGCTTCGTCCTGTACCGCGACCGCTTCCGCTCCGCCTACTCGGGCGAGTTCGCCGGCAAGCGCGGGGTGAGCATCGAGCAGGACGCCGTACGCCTAGACGTCTGGCTTCTGGAGGAGTGATCAGATCGGCGCGGTGCGCGCGGCGGCCCTCGGATCAGGCGGCCGCTCGCCGCGCGTCCTCGGGCGGGGCGAAGTACGCGGACCCCGCGAGCGCTCGGTCGAAGCCCGACCAGCGCTCCCCCTCGGCCAGGGCCTTCTCGATCCGGTCGAAGCTGCCGAGCCGGCCCCCGAGGTTGTCGATCATGTGCACGAGCGTGGCCTCGCGGGTGGCCGGAATGACCGGTGAGCCGTTCTCGAGGCTTCCGTGATGCGAGAGGACGATGTGGAAGATCGCCTGCGCCAGGCCGGGGTCGAAGCCGTCG
>DASQXU010000221.1:0-2040 GCA_035639555.1 Thermoleophilaceae bacterium | reverse complement strand
CTGGCCCGACACGGGGGCGTGCGCGAGCGACCCGGCGACATCGTGGACCAACGCGGGCGGGTGCTGGGCCGCCACCACGGCCATCACGGGTTCACGGTGGGGCAGCGCAAGGGACTGGGCGTGGCGGCGCCCGAGCCGCTCTACGTCCTCGAGACCGACGCACCCTCCAATCGCGTCGTCGCCGGGCCGCGCCCGAGCCTGCGCCGCACCCGCGTGCACGTCCGCGGGGCCATCCTGCATCGCGACGGCGCCGCGGTCGACCGGGTCAAGCTGCGCTACCGCTCGCGGCCGCTGGCCGCGCGCATCGACGGGCCGGCCCCCGCGGGGCGCCACGAGGCGCTCGAGCTGCGACTCGCCGAGGCGGTGGAGGGGGCCGCGCCGGGGCAGACCGCGTGCCTGATGTCCGGCGAGGTGATCGTCGGCCACGCGACCATCGCCGCCGCGCAATAGCCCGCGCGAGCCGCACCTAGACTGGGCGCATGAACGCGCGCGCCAGCTCAGACGAGATCCGCGAGCGCTTCCTCGCCTTCTTCGAGGCCCGCGATCACCGGCGGCTGCGCTCCGCGCCGCTCGTGCCCGCCACGTACGACCCCTCGGTGCTGCTCACGACCGCCGGCATGCATCCGCTCAAGCCCTACTTCCTGGGCGAGGAGGCGCCGCCCCACCCGCGGCTGGCCAGCTGCCAGAAGGTGTTTCGCACCACGGACATCGAGAACGTCGGCAACACGACGCGCCACCTCACCTTCTTCGAGATGCTCGGCAACTTCTCGCTGGGCGACTACTTCAAGGCGGGCGCCGTCGAGCTCGCGTGGGAGCTCTCGCTCGAGGGCTTCGGGCTGGCCCCCGAGGACATCTGGATCACCGTGTTCGCTGGCGACGAGGAGCTCGGGCTCGGGCCCGACGATGAGGCGATCGCCGCCTGGGAGTCGGTCGGCGTGCCGAGCGAGCGCATCGTCCGCTGCCCCCGCAGCGAGAACTTCTGGCAGGCCGGCCCGACGGGGCCATGCGGACCCTGCTCGGAGCTCTACCTCGATCGCGGCCTGGCCTTCGGCGCGCCCGAGGACCTGCCCGGCGGCGAGAACGAGCGCTTCCTCGAGTACTGGAACCTCGTGTTCATGCAGTACGACCAGAACCCGGCCAACACCCTGACCCCGCTGCCGGCCCGCAACATCGACACCGGCCTCGGCCTCAATCGCCTCGCGGTCGTCCTCCAGGACGTACCCTCGGTGTTCGAGACCGACCAGTTCCGGCCGCTGGTCGAGTTGGGTGAGGAGCTGGCCGGGCACCGGTACGGCGAGGACCCCGAGGCCACCCGCGCCCTGCGGATCCTCGCCGACCACGCGCGGGGGATGAGCTTTCTCGTGGCCGACGGGGTGGTGCCCTCCAACGAGGACCGCGGCTACATCCTGCGCCGGCTCATGCGCCGGGCGATCCAGCAGGGCCGCCAGCTCGAGCTCGCGCCCGGGTTCCTCGGACGCTTCGCGGACCGGGTGGAGGAGCTCATGGGCGGCGCCTATCCCGAGCTCACCGAGCAGCGCGAGTCGATCCATCGCTGGCTCGCGGCGGAGGAGGAGGGGTTCGGCCGCACGCTCGACGCCGGCCTCAAGCTGCTCGACGAGCACCTGGCGACCGGCGCGCTGAGCGCCGAGGCGGCATTCAAGCTCCACGACACATACGGCTTTCCCATCGAGCTCTCGCGCGAGATCTCGGCCGCCCGCGGCGTGCCGTTCGCCGAGGAGGATGCGTTCGCCGCGCTCATGGAGTCACAGCGCCGGCGCAGTCGCGCCGCCGTGCGCACCGCCGAGGTCGGAGACCGCGAGCGCGCGCGCGAGTTCGCCGGGGCCGCCGGCTTTGAGACGGAGTTCACGGGCTTTGAGACCACCGAGCAGGCGACCACCGTCGGCGCGGTCGAGCGGGAGGACGGACAGGTGCTCGTCAAGCTCGCCGAGTCACCGTTCTATGCGGCCGGAGGTGGGCAGGTGTCCGACGCCGGGGCGCTGGAGTGCGCGACCGGGGACTGCCTCGCCCGTGTGGCCGAGG
>DASQXU010000220.1:0-5093 GCA_035639555.1 Thermoleophilaceae bacterium | reverse complement strand
CGCCGCCAGATCCCGTTCGAGGAGGTGCGGACGAGCGACGACGGGCACGAGCAGGTTGGCTTCGAGCGCTCGCAGGCGCTCAAGGAGGCGCTCGCGCAGCTTCCGGAGGATCAGCGGGAGGTGCTCGTCCTGCGACACGTGGCCGGGCTCTCGCCGGGCGAGATCGCCGCCCGGCTCGGCAAGTCGGAAGCCTCGGTCCACGGACTGCACCACCGTGGTCGCGCGACCCTTCGGGCGGCGCTCACCGACCTCGAGGCCTCTCCGCTCACTGCCGCGTCTTAGCCCACCGCCCCAGCGACTACTCGTCTTCCTCTTCCTTCCTCTTCTCGACTTACTTCGCAGTTCGCAGAGGGGCGCAATGCCGTCCTCGCTCCGCGAAATCGACGTCATTGAAGACTCCCCCCTCCCGGACCGATCGGGCCGACGCGGATCGTCTGCCGGGAGGCGCTCCGCGCCTGTTCCCGTGGCGGGGGGAGTGCCATCCGCCCGCACTTGCTTCCCTTGCTCCCGCCCGCGGGCGGCCTCGCCCCGTCGACGAGACGCTAGAGCCTGTGCACTCCAGGGGCATCGGGCACCACGTTCCGGGTGTCCACAACCAGGCTCGCGTGCGCCCAGAGTGGCTCCTCGAGGAAGCGGCGATGCGGCGTGAGCACCCCACACAGTCGGCGCCTCTTACGGTCTCCGCCGCCCACGCCACTCCGCGGTGATGGACACCGTCGAGCTCGAGCTCGGCCACCCATGGGTCGCAGTAGCTGACCTCACCATGGCGCTCGAGCAGCTCACGCATGACCACCAGGCTTGGCGACTCGCGCGTGTCGTGGACGTCGGGCTTGTAGGCCACGCCAAGCAAAAGCACCCGCGAGCCACTGATCGGCCGGCCAGCCGCGTTCAGCGCATCCGCCACCTTTTGCACCACATGGCCGGGCATCTGTGCGTTGATCTCGTGCGCGGCGTGGATTAGGCGAGCCGAATACCCGTGCTCGCGGAGCCGCCATGCGAGGAAGTGCGGCATCACAGGAATGCACCGCCCCTCAGCCCCGGACCAGGGTAGTGAGGGAGGAAGGCAAATGGCTTCGTGCTGGCCGCGTCGATGACCTCCCAGACCGAGATGCCGAGCCGGTCGCACATGAGCGCCAGTTCATTCCCGAGCGCGATGTTGACCGCACGGAAGGTGTTCTCGTGGATCTTCGCGGTCTCGGCCACTGCCGGACTACTCACCGGCACGACACTGTTGACGATCTGGCGGTAGAGCGCTTCGTACGGCGTCGGCACTCGGCGGTTACTCCGTCAGGAGCTTGGGAGTAGTGCGGATGCTCCAGTCGCGATTGCCGGGCTCGACGCGCTCGGGCGCGTAACCGAGGAAGAAGTCATCGCCCACCCGGCGCCCACAGCTTTCCAGGATGGGGAGAAGAATGTCCTCCGTCGTCCCCGGTTAGGTCGTGGACTGCAGTACAACGAGCTGTTCGGGTTGAAGCCGCTTTGCCACTGCTTTCGCCGCGGCGACGACGAACGAGATGTCGGGCGTCTGCGTCTTGGAGAGCGGCGTTGGGACGCAGAGGGTGAGCGCATCGAGATCAGCGATCGACGAGTAGTCCGACGTCGCAGGTAGGTAACCGTTGACCTCCTGATAGCGGTGGGACGGCACATCGACGAAGTAGGAGGACCGCGAAATCCGCCTCTGCGAACAGCATGGCGAGCGGTGGGCCCGCATACCCGAGTCCCACGATGCCCAGCCGCGCATCCCGCGTCGCGAGTCGCTCGTCGAAGGCAGTCTCGTGCGACAGAGGCGAAGGACCGCCCTCGAGGCTGGGGCGACCCCTGCCGTGAGCGCGTCTCCGCGAGCTTCCGCAACTTCGACGCGCTGAGCTCTGCCTGCAACCGTCGAACGCCATTCGTCGTCGAGAGCAACGGGGGCAGCTCGCCGGCTTCTTCTGCACTCACCCCCGTCTGCAAGGGGCCGCACGTCAACCACCCGTCAAGGGCGGTGACAGCATCCGGCGCGGCGAAGGCGCGAGCGAGCGCCGGCCGCTCGCTTCGGCGTTTCGTCAGCCATCTGGGCCGCCCTGAAAGCGGCCTTCTCGGCTCAGCGCTGGTCCGGACCGCGCTGATCGGCGCCCGCGAGCACCCTTCGCAGGTCTCGGCGTGACGAGACGCCCAGCTTGTCGAAGGCGTGACGGAGGTGCCACTCCACCGTCTTGAGCGTCACGAACAGCGCCTCCGCGATCTCGCGGTTCGACATCCCCTGCGCGGCCAGCCCAGCGACCTGCCGCTCCCTCGGCGTGAGGGCCTCGGGTCCGCTGAGCGCCTTCCTCCGCGGCCGCGCCCCAGCCGCGAGCGCCTCGTGGCGCGCCCTGGTGGCGACCGCCCGGGCGCCGCACCGCTCGGCGAGGTCCAGCCCCCGCCGGAGCGCCTCTCGGGCCATCCGGCGCCGGCCCGCCCTTCGAAGCGCGGCGCCGAAGTCGACGAGCGCCTGCGCCAGGACGAGCACGGCCTCAGACTCCTCGAGCACGGCCACCGCCTCTTGCAGGCACGCGATTCCCTCGTCACCGCCGACGACGACCGCCAGGGTGCGCAGAGAGCGGCCGATGGCGCCGGGCGCTCCAAAGGTCCGTGCGAGCTCGAGCTCCTCTTCGATGAGGCGGCGGGCCTCGGCGACGTCACCGAGCTGGGCGGTCGGGCGGGCGGCGGCTGACCGCCAGGGCGCGGCGGCCGGATTCGTCGCGCCGATCTCCTTCAGCCGACGGCCACACTCCAGCGCATCCCCGCGCCCTTCCTCTGGACGACCCGTTAGCAGACAGACGTATGCCCTGCTCGTGAGGTAGGCCGCGTGCGAGAGCTCGTCCTCGCTATCCGCGGCCTCCGTGGCCAGCTCGACCTCCCGCTCCGCCGCCTCGAGCTCGCCGCGCTCGATCAGCGCCTCGGCCAGCAGGGCGTGCGCGCCGGGCACGGCGAGCCGCCAGCCGAAGCGCTGCGCCGCGAGTGCGTTCTGGGCCTCGGCGGCCGCATCGTCGACACGCCCCCGACGCAACATCGCGCACCCGCGGTGGTAGCAGGAGGTGGCGAACCCGAGGACCGACCCCCGTGCCCGCGCGTCCTCGACGGCGTCGCTTAGCGCGTGCTCGGCCGCCTGGAGGTCCTCGGCGAGGGTGAGGGCCGAAGTCGCGAGGTAGTACCCGAGGCCGTCAGAGCTCTCCTCCTCGAGGAGCCGCCCCGTTCCGAGCGCGCGGGGGGCGAGCTCGCATACCTCGGTCCTGCGGTCGCCCCGAAGGGCCCGCTCCATGGCAGACTGCGCGAGGAGAAGCCTCTCCGCCGGCGTGCTCGCGGCCCGCCCCTCGAGCAGCTTCGCAGTGGCTGCGGCACCCCCCTCGAGCCGCTCCCCCGCAGCCAGCGCATGGGCGGCCCGCAGCTTGGCTGCGAGCTGTTGGTCGGCGTCCCCCAAGTCCTCGATGCCCCCCCTTAGGGCTTTCGTGGCTTGCCGCGGCGAGCCCTGGGCATAGAGCGCCCGCCCCGCATCGAGCGCGATCTTGGCCCGCTGCCTCACGTCGGTCAGCAGCTCGCGGGCCTCGCTCAACCGCTCGACGGCCTGCGGTTCCCCGGCCGTCGCCTCGGCCCGCCCTAGCTCGAGGATCACCTGTGGGCGCCGATCGCGGCGCGGCGGCTCCTCGAGGGCACGGCGGAGATAGCGCACCGCCGCGTCGGGTGCTCCGCGGGAAAGCGCCCGGCCGGCGGCGCCGGAGAGCACGTCGACCGCCCAGTCGCTCCTCGAGCGACGGGCACGGAGGAGGTGATCGGCGACACGCTCCTGTTCGGCGCCCTGGTTCAGGAGGAGCCGCGCGGCGCGCAGGTGCGCCTCGCGGCGATCGCTGGGCGACCTGGCGGCGTAGAGCGCCCTCCGGACGATCGGGTGTACGAAGAAGAGTCGATCGGCGCGGGCGAGCACGTCGGCATCGGTCAGCTCGTCGACCAGCCAGGCGGCCTCGTCGAGGCCGAGGCCCGCGAGCTCCGCGGCCAGGTGCAGCTCGGTGCCGTCCCCGAGGACGGCGACCGCCCACGCCAGCTCCGCGGCACTGCTCCCGATGCGGCGCATCCGCCGGAGCACCCATGCGGCGACCGACTCCGGTCCCGTCTCGTGCACGCGCGGGATGGCCGACGGCGTGGGCTCGACGCCTTCACGCGAGAGCTCGGAAGCGAGCGCCCCGAGAAGGAGCGGGTTTCCCCTGGTGGCCTCGAAGCACGCCCGGCAGAAACCGTCGGCCGCGGCCGGGAATGCGGAGGTACGGAGCCAGCGGCCTACTCCGCGCTGGCTGAGCGGGCGGAGCCGCAGACCGGTCGCCGGTGGCTGGCCGGCGATCTCGGAGATGACTTCAGGGTCGCCACCAGGGCCGACCGAGTCCACGGCGAGGACCAATGCCGCTGGGAGCTCCTCGAGCCGCTGGGCGAGGTAGAGCAGAAACCCAAGTCCCGGGGCGTCGGCCCACTGGGCGTCGTCGACGAAGAGGGCGAGCGGACGCCGCTCGGTCAGGTTCAGACAGACCCAGTACAGGCCGTGCAGAAGCGAGAACCCTTGTCCCTCCGGAAGCCCGGCCTTGGTCCCAGGTACGAGCAGCGGCGCAGCGAGCTGGGCGGCGCCGGACAACAGGCGGCCCCGTTCGCCGGGGTCCGCGCGGGAGATCTTCGGCTCGAAGAGCTGGAGCGCGACTCCAAACGGGAAGTCGCGCTCGATTTCCCTTCCCACAGCGAAGACGACATCCATCCCCTCGTCCGCGGCCAGCACACGGCCCGCGGCCAGGAGCGCGGACTTCCCGATTCCGGGCGGCCCGCGAACCACCAGGATCGAGCCGCGGCCCGACGTCGCGCTCTGGACGGCCGCACGAACCGCTGCAAGCTCGGCGTCGCGTTCCAACAGGGTCGTGACGGCAGGGGTGGCTGGGTCTGCCAGCTCGATGCTGGAGCGTTCGAGTCGCATCAGGGGCGCCTGCTCACCAGTAACGCTGCCGGCACTGGAACATTGCGGGGGCCGGGGATGCGCAGGCAAGTGCGTTTCCGATCCCCACGGTGCCCGAGGGCTCTAGTGGTCTGCCGGGCGCGATCCC
>DASQXU010000219.1:0-19062 GCA_035639555.1 Thermoleophilaceae bacterium | reverse complement strand
TCCGCTGCTCCTCCTGAAGGGTCTCCTCCTGCCGCTGGACCGCCTCGCCCTGCGTGCCCGGATACCAGCAGGCGACCTGGACGGGATTGACGTAGACCCGCTCGTTCTGCATGAAGTGCGTGAAGCCGACCGGCTGCCCCTGAGCGCCCGTCAGCGCCTCGCGCACCGCTTCGGGATCCTCCTCCACTGCGATCCAGTGCGACTCGTCGCCGCTGAATTCGATGACCGTGGCCATGGCGTCCTCCTTCCCCCGATCGGATGCAGTGCTTCGCTTGCATTCGGACGTTACATGTCAGGCGAAGCGCGCGAAACCCCCCGGGTCCATCTGATGCGTGGTCGATAGTGGAGGAGACCCCGACGGAGGAAGCAAATGGCCACGTTCTGGGAGAACCCGGCCAAGGAATGGCTCAGGCGGCACATGGAGACTTGCAACGAGTGCGGAGGCCGAGGCTGGATGCTCTACGACCCACCCGGGCCCTACGGGGCCGCTGCGTGCCGCGGCTGCGGGGGATCCGGGCTCCAGAGGCGGGCTGAACCGCTCCCACCTGCGCACGCCGACGATGGCCAGTAACCGCGCCCTCACGGGCTCGATGCGGCGCGGCCCGGGTCGGAGGGCGGGGGTAGGCTGACCCTGTGATTCGGCTCATGGGTCTTCCCAACGTCGCCCGCTACCCGAGGGCGACCGTGACCAGACACGGCGACCACATCGAGCTCGTCTTCGCCGGAGCAGTCGGGGAACGCCAGATGGAGATCCCCCTGCGCCTGCTCGCCCCCGACGACGACCCCGAGGCGGAGGAGCTCCGGCTGCTCGGGCGCCTCGAGGCCCTCGGCTATGCGGTCCGGCGTGGGGAGGACCGGGCCGGCGAAGAGTAGGACCCCGCGCGCGCCGAGCGGACGCAAGGAGGGACCGGGGCCTAGCCGCCGGCCCCTCCAACGCACGTCCGTGGCGGCCGCGCCGCAGCCGCCGCGAGCCGATCAGCCGGTCGGGATCAGCCCGTGCGGGTTGAGGACGAACTTCTTCGAGACTCCGCTGTCGAAGTCCTTGTAACCCTGCGGCGCCTCGTCGAGCGTGATCACGGTGGCGTTCACCGCCTTCGCGATCTGGCACCGGTCGTTCAGGATCATCTCCATCAGCCCGCGGTGGTAGCGCATCACCGGGCATTGGCCGGTGGTGAAGCTGTGCGACTTCGCCCAGCCGAGCCCGATCCGGATCGACAGCGAGCCCTGCTTGGCAGCGTCGTCGATGGCGCCCGGGTCTCCGGTCACATAGAGCCCGGGGATGCCGAGCTTCCCCGCAGCCTTCGTGATGTCCATGATCGAGTTGAGCACGGTGGCGGGGGCCTCCTGCTGCGCCCCCTCGCCGTGTCCGCGCGCCTCGAAGCCGACGGCGTCGACCGCTGCGTCCACCTCCGGCTTACCGAGGATCTCCTCGATCTGATCCTTCGGATCACCCTTCGATACGTCGACGGTCTCGCAGCCGAAGCTCCGGGCCTGCTCGAGGCGCTCGGGGATGAGGTCGCCGACGATCACTACCGCCGCCCCGAGGATCTGGGCCGAGTGCGCCGCCGCGAGCCCGACTGGCCCGGCGCCAGCGATGTAGACGGTGGCTCCCGGACCTACGCCCGCGGTGTAGGCGCCGTGGAAGCCCGTGGGGAAGATGTCGGACAGCATCGTGAGGTCCAAGATCTTCTCCATCGCCTGCTCTTTGTCTTCGAACTTGAGCAGGTTCCAGTCGGCGTAGGGCACCATCACGTACTCGGCCTGGCCACCGACCCAACCACCCATGTCGACGTAGCCGTAGGCCGACCCCGGACGGCTCGGGTTGGTGTTCAAGCAGACCCCGGTGTGGCCCTCCTTGCAGTTGCGACAGCGCCCACAGGCGATGTTGAACGGCACGGAGACGAGGTCGCCCTCCTTGATGTACTCGACGTCGCGCCCGACCTCAATGACCTCGCCGGTGATCTCGTGGCCGAGGATCAAGCCCGCCGGGGCCGTTGTGCGGCCGCGGACCATGTGCTGGTCGGAGCCGCAGATGTTGGTCGCGACGATCCGGAGGATGACCCCATGCTGGGTCTTGCGCCCGACGCTGTCGGGATGCACGCCCGGCCCGTCCTTGAGCTCGAACCCGGGAAAGTCGATGTCCTGCACCTCGACCTTGCCCGGCCCCATGTAGGCAACGCCCCTGTTGTCTGCCATATCTCTCTCTCCTCGTTGTCCTGCTCCCGGCCTAGGCAAGGCGCGGGAGAGTCCTGAAGGTAAAAGGGCGCTGTTATGTGTCGGCCTCACCCCCTTCGGGTCGGAGGATCACCCATTCTCTCTCGTCCCTATGCCCGGGTCCGCGTGTGGCCGAACTGAGCAGCTTGCGCGTATCGCAACGACCTGACCACCCTGTATGGCTCGCGCCTCAGAGCGCGGCGAGGCGCCGCCTGACGAGGCCCTCGGAGACCGCCCAGGCGGCCGTCCGCCGCAGCGTGTCCTCGACCGGCGTATAGGCGAGCCCCAGCTCCTCGGCCGCCTTCGAGCCGTCGTAGGCGTGGCCATGGAGCAGCGTCCGGACCATCGGACGGCAGATCGGCGGCGCCCGCCGTGCCACCCCCGACACACCCTCGACCAGCGCAGCCACGGCCGTGGCGATCGCGGGAGGCACCATGCGCGGGCGCCCGTCCGCGCCGGCGACGCGCTGGAGTAGGGCGAGCGCCTCGTCGGAGGTGAGGGTGGCGCCGCTCAGGACGTATCGCTCGCCCGGCCTACCGTGGGCATCGGCGAGCAGGTGACCCTCCACGCAGTCGGCGATGTCGACGAAGCTGAAGCGCGTGTCGACGAAGACCCGCAGGCGCCCATCGAGGTAGGCGAGCAGCAACTTGCCGGTCCCGCTCGCCCGTCCCGGGCCCTGCACCGAGGAGGGGTTCACCGACACGACCTCGAGCCCGGTGGCCCGCCCGACCTCGAACACCGCTCTCTCCCCCTCGAACTTGGAGCGCTCGTAGTCCGAGAGGAACCAGCCGCGATGCCGCGTGTCCTCGCTGCCCACCGTCCCCGGGGGCTCCCCGAGCGTGGCCGCCGAGGAAGTGTGCACGAGGCGACGGACGCCGGCGTGCGCCGCCGCCTCCGCGACCGCGCGGGCGCCGTGCACGTTCACCGTGACCAGCGCGTCCGCGCGGGAGGGGCACAGGGCGTTCACCCCGGCGACGTGGAAGACGACCTCGCAGCCCTCCATTCCGCGGCGGAGGGCCTCCCGGTCGAGCACGTCCCCGGCGACCGGTGTGGCCCCGCGCGCGGCGAGCGCGCGCTCCGCGGCGTTGGAGCGGGCGAGGGCGATCACCTGCCGGTCGCCCGCGAGCAGGCGCTCCACTACCGCGCGGCCGATCACCCCGGTGCCGCCGGTCACGAAGACCCTCGGGGCCACGGTCAGCGCGAGTGTGGCGAGGAGCTCAGCGAGGACGCGAAGCGGGTGAGGTACTCGACCCCGGAGACCACGGTCACGAGCGCGGCGATGAGCATCGCCCACTCGTCGAGGAACAGCGACCCCACGGGCTCGCCCGGGCGAAGGATGGCGAGCGTGATGGCCACGAACTGCACGGTGGTCTTGATCTTCCCCCACGAGGAGGGCTTGATGACCAGGCCGTCGGCCGCCACCACCCCGCGGAGGCCCAGGATCACGAGCTCGCGGGCGACGATGACCGCGGCGATCCACGGCGAGGCCCGGTCCACGGCCACGAGCGAAATCAGCGCGCACGCCACGAGCAGCTTGTCGGCCGTCGTGTCGAGGAACGACCCGAACGTGGTGGTCATCCTCCAGCGGCGGGCCAGATATCCGTCGAAGAAGTCGGTGAGGGCGGCCAGAGCGAACAGAGAGGCGGCGGCCGGGTAGGCGCCGCTCGTGTGCTCCCCGCCGAGCAGGACCAGCCCCATCACGGCCGGGATGAGGACGATCCGGAGCGACGTGCTGGCGTTCAGCAGCCTGGTCGAGCCTGGCCCGCGGGTGATCATCGGCGGATTCTCACAGCTTCGCTCGGGGCTCCCGCCGGCCGCTCAGGCCCCGGCCTCCGCGGCCTTGGCCCGCGCCTCCTCCGCGCTCTCGAGCTCGAGCGCCGCCTCGGCCACCTCGCGCACGGTCCCAAGCTCGACCCGGCGAAGGACCTCCTTGACGTCGGGGACGACGGCCGGCGCCATGCTCAGCTCGGTGACGCCAAGCCCCACCAGGAGCGCGGCCGCCGCGGGCTCTCCGGCGAGCTCCCCGCACACCCCCACCCACGGCCCGTGCGCCTCGGCGGCGCGGGTCACGAGCCGGACGAGCCGCAGCAGAGCGGGGACGGGACCGTCGGTCAAGCTGGCGAGCCGCTCGTTCCCGCGCTCGGCGGCCATGGTGTACTGGGCGAGATCGTTGGTGCCGATCGAGAAGAAGTCCACCTCGCGCGCGAACCGCTCGGCGGCCAGGGCGACCGCCGGGACCTCGACCATGATCCCCACCTCGAACCCCGGTGGGCGACCGAGCTCGGCGCAGGACTCCTCGACGAGCTCGCGGGCGGCGCGGTACTCGGCGAGGGTGGTGACCATCGGGAACATCACCTTCAGCGGGTGATCGGCGGCGGCGCGCACGATCGCGCGCAGCTGGGTGCGTAGGACCGAGGGCTCCGCAAGGGCCAGGCGGATTCCCCGCTGGCCGAGGAACGGGTTCTCCTCGGGGGCCTGGGGGAGGGCCCGGAGCGGCTTGTCGGCGCCCACGTCGAGGGTGCGCACGACCAGCGGGCGCCCCTCGAGCGATGCGGCGATCTCCGCGTACACGGCCGCCTGTTCGTCCTCGTCGGGGAGCGCCTCGCGCCCGAGGAACAGGAACTCGGTGCGCAGGAGCCCGACTCCATCGGCCCCCGCCTCGAGCGCGGCGGCGACCTCGTCGGGCGAGCCGAGGTTCGCCATCACCTCGATGTGTTGCCCGTCCCGGGTCACCGCCGGCTCGTGGGCCCGAGTGCGCGCCGCCCTCCGGCGCTCCTCCTCGGCCCGACGCCGGCGCTCGAGCTCCTCCCGCTGCTCCGGCGGCGGATCGACGTGCAGGACGCCCGCGTCGCCGTCGAGCACCACGGGCGTCCCCTCGCCGATCGCCAGCACGCCCTCGCCCAGCCCCACGACGGCCGGGATGCCGAGCGCACGGGAGAGGATGGCGGCGTGAGAGGTGGGGCCTCCGTGGGCGGTTGCGATCCCGCGCACGACCTCGCGGTCGAGCCCGGCGGCCTGTCCGGGGGTGAGCTCCCGGGCGACGAGGATCCCCGCTCCCCTGAGCGCCGTGGCCGGGCTCCCATCCCCCGCCAGGTGGCCCACGACCCGCCGTGAGACATCGAGCACGTCGGCGGCGCGCTCGCGGAGGTAGTCGTCGTCGAGCGCGCGGTAGTCCGCTGCCGCGCGCTCGGCCGCCGCCTGCCAGGACTGGGCGGCGTTGCGGCCCTCCTCGAAGATCGCCTCGCGCGCGGGCTCGAGGAGCGCGCTGTCCTCGAGCATGAGCAGGTGCGCCTCGAGGATCCCCGCGGCGTCGTCGCCGGCCTGCTCGGCGACTGCCTCCCGAGCGTGCCTGATGTCCTCGCGGGCCGCCGCGATGGCCTCCTCGAGGCGCCGCCACTCGACCTCCGGGTCGTCGGCCGGACGGTCCGGGACCTCGACTTCTGGTGCCTCGAGGTGGCGAGCCTCGCCGAGGGCGATCCCCCGGGCCGCCGCAACTCCCCGGAGCGAGCCGCCGGGCGCGGGGGGCTCGGACGGGGCCCCTCGCTCGCGCGGGCGCGGCGCGGCGGGCTCGGCGGCGGGGGCCCCCGGCGTGTCGCCGAAGCCCCGTCCCGCGAGCTCCTCGAGCGCCCGGAGCGCCTCCTCGGCCTGCGCTCCCTGGGCGCTCACGCGGATCTCGTGGCCCTGGCGGACGCCGAGCGCGCCGAGCGCGGTGAGGCTGCGTCCGCTGGCCGGCCCGCGGCCGGTCGTCTCGTTCAGGACCGAGACCTCGGCGTCGTAGCGACTCGCCGTCTCCACGAAGCGGGCGGCCGGGCGGGCGTGCAACCCCAACGGATTCTCCACCTGGAGGCGGACCTCCGGCCCCTCCATCCGCGCGGGAGCCTCCTCGGTCGCCTCGGCCGAGTCGCCCTCCTCCGAGCCCAGGTGGCTGGCCTTCATGCGCAGCCCGGCCCGTGCCTCCCTGGCCACGTCCTCCAGGGAGCCGCCGGCCCGCGCGGCCGCCGCGGCCGCCACCGCGCCCTCGACGAGCGGCGCCTCGCTCAGGAGCACGCCGTCGCGCTGATCGTCGCCCAGCATGTCGACCGCCATCTCCGCGCTCATGACCGCGCTCCCGAGGTCCATGAGCACCAGCACGCCGTCCTCCGAGCCCGCCCGCTCGATCGCTTGCTCGACGAGCGCGGCGTCGGTGCCGAGCGCGTCGCGCTCGTCCTGGACGCCGCCCGCCGCCTCGAGCGGGACCTCGGAGCCGCCCATCTGGCGGGCGAGCTCGACCACCGCCTCGGCCAGGGCCGCGCTGTGGGAGACGAGGACGATGCCGACCACTCAGCGCCCGCTCAGGCCAGGCCGTACGCTCGATGCAGGATCTCGATCGGGTGCACGGTCCGCACCCCGGTGGCGTGCTCTATGTGCCACCGGCAGGTCTCTGAGTCGCAAACCGTCAGGTCCGGGCCGGCGGCGCGGATCTGGTCGAACAGGCCCGCGCCCACGGCCATCGCGATGTCGTACTTCTCCTTCTTGAGGCCGTAGGTCCCGGCGATGCCGCAGCACGTGGCGTCCATCTCGACCACGCGCAGCTCCGGCACGAGCGCCATCAGGTCGAGCGCCGGCTTCCCGATGCCGTGCCCCTGCTGCTGGCAGGGGGCGTGGTAGGTGACCGTTATGTCCAGCGGGCGAAAGTCCGTCCGGAGCTCACCGCGCCCGTGGAGGACCACGAGGTACTCGCAGATGTCGTAGATGCGGTCGCTGACCGCGCGGAGGGTCGGGTCGTCCATGAGCCCGAGGATCTCCCGCGCCTCGCGCTTCAGCATCAGCGTGCAGCTCGTGGAGGTGCCGACGATGTCGACGCCCGCGGCCGCCGCGGGCGCGAGCCGACGCGCCATCCGGCGGACGTAGCTGCGCGCGTCGTCGAACAGACCGTTGGATTGCAGCGGCAGCCCGCAACAGCCCTGGCGGCGCGGGACGTCCACCTGGAAACCGTTGTGCTCCAGGAGCGCCACGGTCATCTCGCCGAGCCGCGGCTCGTACCAGTTCGCCCCGCAACCGTGGAAGAAGGCCACCCGCCGCACCGCCGGCGGCGAGCGGTGCTCGCGCGCCCAGCGCTGGAACGTTCGTCCGGCGAACCGCGGCATGGGCGCCTCACGGTGCAGGCCGACCGTCCGCTCGGCGACCAGGCGCAGCGGCCGGCTCGCCAGTGCGCGGTTGGCGAGCGGCGCGACCGGCGTGCCGAGCCGGCCGGCGACCGAGGGTCGAGCAAGGAGCCGGTCGCGGGGGGGCACCCCCGTGCGCTCCTTGAGCTTGGCGCGCGCCTGGCTGTTGATCTCCGCGATGTGCACGCCCTGGGGACACACCTGGGTGCAGATGCCGCAGCCCGAGCAGTAGTCGAGCGAGGCGTCCGGCGAGGGCTCGCGCGGCGACCGAAGCCGCTCGGCCTGCGGGCCGACGTACTTGGGCCCCGGAAACAGCGGCGTGACGTTCGAGACGGGGCAGAAGGTCTCGCAGATGGTGCACTTGACGCAGTGGTCGAGCGAGCCGCGCATGAGCGCCCCGAGGACGTCCTGCTGATCGTGCGCGCTCACGGTCGTGCCGCCTCCGCGGTGGCCTCGACCGGCGCCCGAGTCGCCCCCGCCAAGGCGAGGATCAGCTCGGCCGCGCGGTGGCCGGTGGCGAGGCTCACCCCGTCGCCCGACTTCTCGCGCCAGGGGACCGCGCCGGCCAGCGTGGCCCCGGCGACCAGCACGTTCTCCCAGATCGGCTCGCCGTGCTCGTCGACCGGGCGCAGCTCACGGTCGACTGCGATGCCGACCCGAGCCATCGGGTGCTCGTCGAAGTAGCCCGGGAGAAAGCGGGGTTCACCCGGCGTCGGGGCGCCCGCTATGGGGAGGCCGAGCGCGGTCTCGCGCGCTCGCCAGCGCGAGTCGAGCTCGAGGCCGCCGGAGGCGAACCCGCCGGTAGCGAGGACCACCCACTCCGCCCGGTGGATGGCGTCGCGCAGGCCGACCCGGGCCCGCACCGCGGCGACCCGCCGCCCCGCCCCCTCCGCGCCGGTCACGGCGGCGTTGAGGATCACGCGCCCGCCGGCACGCCGCAGGGCGTCGCGCAGGATGGCGAACAGGCGCATCCCGGGCACCGACGGCGGCAGCGTCGGCACCTCGAAGACGGGCCGCCCGAGCCGGTGCTCGAGCTGCGACCACACGCGGTGGGGATCGGCGATGCCGAGCACGGCCGGGAAGGCCACGCGCTCCTCGGCCCCGAGCCGGCCCACCACCTGGGCGCTCACCTCGGCCCGGAAGCTCGGGTCGTCGAAGCCGCGCGCAAAGCCGAGCGCGTTCACGTCTACGCGGCCTTCCGGGGAGAGGTCGAGCTCGACGGCGCGGGCCCGCACGCCGCCGCCCCCGCGCCCGAGGTTGTCGGCCAGCAGGGCGGGATGGAAGTCCTTCAGCGGGCGAAACCCAACCACGCACACGCTCGCCCCGCCGCGCACGTCGCCGCCCGCCATGGTCTCGGGCACCAACGCCGAGGGCCGCACCGCGCCCACCGCCGTGGGCAGCAGCAGGTTCTCGTCGAGGGATCCGCGGTAGCCGTAGGGGGCGAGCGGTCCAGCCGCGACACGGGCCTTGAACCAATCCACCGCGGCGGCGACGCCGTCCACGCCCACGAGCGCGTAGGGGTGGTCGGGATGCTCGGCGACCAGGCGCCCGAGCCCCTCGGCCGGGTGCTCGACCGGCTCCGCCGGCGCATCGCTCCCGCCCGGCGGGCGCGCATAGCCCAACACGTCGATCGTCCCTGCCGCCAGGTGCGTGGCCCCCACGCCCTTGGCGAGCACGAGCACCCGGGCACCTCCCTCGGCTAGGCGGACGGCCGCGCTGAGCCCGGCCAGGCCCGTCCCGACCACGACCACGTCGGCGCTCATGCCAACGCGGGTTGCTCGTCGGCCGTCTGCGGGGCAGGCGCTCCGTCGGGGGGCAGGTGCTCGACGTCGAGCAGGCCCTGGAAGATCCAGTCGTCGAGCCGCGCTTGGCGCAGCTGATCGCCGTAGAGGATCGGCCACATCCCCTTCCAGCGCTCCTGCAGGAAGGAGTGCAGCGAGGCGGAGGCCTCGCGCCCGTCGAGGCGCCCGACGCCGTGGAGGATCCCGGTGGCGCGGTAGATGCAGAAGCCGCCCTGGCACGGCCCCATCCCGAGCCGCAGGCTGCGCCGGATGTCGTCGAGGTTCGCCGTGCCCCGGCGGCGCATCGTCTCCTCGAGCCGGTCCCGCTCGATGAACTCGCACTCGCAGATCACCTGCTGCTCCTGCAGCGAGCGCTCGCGCGCGCGCAGTCGAGCGCCGAGGTGGTAGTACTCGCCCGACTCGGAGCCCGGGAGCCGCTCGTCCCGCGTCCGGCACGGCCGGTCGGTCCCGAGCTGGCGACACATGGCGGTCACCGCCTCCTCGGCCATCAGCCGGAAAGTCGTGAGCTTGCCGCCGGTGAGCGTGAGGAAGCGGTCGATCCCGTCCCGTTCGCGGTGGTCGAGCAGCGCGTGCGAGCGGGTGACGTCCCGCGTGGCGCCCACCTCGCCGGCCTTCTGGTCCTGGAACAGCGGGCGCACGCCCGCCCAGACCCGCAGGGCGCGCGCCTCCCGGAAGCCCGGGACCAGGCGCTCGCCGTCGTCGAGCATCTGCTCGACCTCCGCCTGGGTCACCGGCAGATCGTCCGGATCCGCGGTGTGGATGTCGGTCGTCCCGATCACGCTGACGGTGCGGATCGGGACGAGGATGTCCCCGTCGGCCGGCATCGTGCAGCGGTTGACCACGGTGTGCACGAGCCGGTGGTTCATGGCGATCATGATCCCCTTCCCGGGGACCACTCCCACGCCCTCGACGCCGGCCATCTCGGCGATCTGGGCAGCCCACGCGCCGGCGGCGCTGATCGTGAAGCCGGCCTCGACGTCGAGCTCCTCGCCGGTGAGCTCGTTCCGCAGCCGCGCGCCGACCACGGCGTCGCCCTCACGGTGCAGCGCCACCACGCGATGGTAGGGGAGGATGCGCGCCCCGTGCACGGAGGCGCCGCGGGCCAGCGCCCACACGGTCTTCCAGGCGTCGATGGCCGCGTCGGGCACGGTGAACGCCCTGCGAATGCCCGGGTTTACCCGCGGCTCCAGGCGCAGCGCCTTGGCGACGTCGATCTCCTCGGCCGGCATCCCCACCGCCCGCGCGCCCTCGAGGAAGCGGTCGCCGTACGCGGGGTCATCGTCCGGGGTGGTCACGAAGAGCCCGCCCGTGTCCTCGATGCAGTCGGGCAGGATGCGGCGCACGATCGGGTTCTCCTCGACGCACTCCCGCGCCGCGTCCACGTCCTTGACCACGTAGCGACCGCCTGAGTGCAGTAGACCGTGGAAGCGGCCGCTCGTGCCCTCGCCCAGGTCCGCGCGGTCCACGAGCACGACATCGAACCCGCGCAGCGCTGCGTCCCAGGCGACGCCGGCGCCGGTGGCGCCGCCACCGATGACGAGCACTTCAGTTTCGATGTGCGCCACTACAGCGGAGTATCGCAGCGCGGCGCCTCGTTCTCACTCGAGCCAGTCGAAGGTGCGCTCGACCGCCTTCTTCCAGTAGCCGTATTCCTTCTCGCGCTCGGCCGGATCCATCTTGGGCTCCCACCGCTTGTCCTCGGCCCAGTTCTGGCGGAGGTCCTCGACCTCCTCCCAGAAGCCGGTGGCGAGGCCGGCCGCGTAGGCGGCGCCGAGCGAGGTCGTCTCCGCCACCTGGGGTCGGATCACCGGCACGTCGAGCACGTCCGCCTGGAACTGCATCAGGAGGTCGTTGACGACCATGCCGCCGTCGACCTTGAGCGACTCGAGCGGGACGCCCGAGTCCTCGTTCATCGCGTCGACGACCTCCTTGCTCTGCCAGGCGGTCGCCTCGAGCACCGCGCGGGCGATGTGCCCGGCGTTCACGTACCGGGTCAGCCCCGCGAGCACACCGCGCGCGTTCGCCTTCCAGTAGGGGGCGAAGAGGCCGGAGAAGGCGGGCACGAAGTAGACCCCTCCGTTGTCGTCGACCGACGCGGCCAGCCGCTCCACCTCGCCCGAGCTGCTGATCATCTTGAGGTTGTCGCGCAGCCACTGCACGAGCGCCCCGGTGATCGCTATCGAGCCCTCGAGGCAGTAGACCGCGGGCTGGTCGCCGATCTTGTAGCCCACCGTGGTGACCAGGCCGGTCTTCGACTGGACGGCCTCGTTCCCGGTGTTCAGCAGCAGGAAGTTGCCGGTCCCGTAGGTGTTCTTCGCCTCGCCGACCGAGTAGGCCGTCTGGCCGAAGGTGGCGGCCTGCTGGTCGCCGAGGTCACCGGCCACCGGCGTGCCCGCGAGCTCTCCGTTCTTGACCTCGCCGTAAACCTCGCTGGAGGCCCGGATCTCGGGCAGCATCGCCCGAGGGACACCGATCGTCGAGAGAATGTCGTCGTCCCAGTCCAGGCTCTCGAGGTCCATGAGCAGGGTGCGGCTGGCGTTGCTCACGTCGGTGATGTGGAGGCCGCCCGAGGTGCCGCCGGTGAGGTTCCAGATCACCCAGGTGTCGATGTTGCCGAACGCCAGGTCCCCGGCCTCGGCCCTCTCGCGCGTGCCCTCGACGTTGTCGAGGATCCAGCGCACCTTCGGTCCCGAGAAGTAGGTCGCGAGCGGCAGACCGGTCTTCGGCCGGAAGCGGTCCTGCCCGCCGTCCTGCGAGAGCTCGTCGACGATCTTGTCCGTCCGGGTGTCCTGCCAGACGATTGCGTTGTAGACGGGCTCGCCCGTCGTCTTGTCCCACACGACCGTGGTCTCGCGCTGGTTGGTGATCCCGAGCGCGACGATGTCGTCCGCCCCGACGCCCGCCTTCTGGAGCCCGTCCTTGATCACGTCCTGGCTTCGCTGCCAGATCTCCTGGGCGTCGTGCTCGACCTGTCCCGGCTGGGGATAGATCTGCTCGTGCTCCTTCTGGTCGACCCCCACGACCTGGCCGCTGTGGTCGAAGACCATGAAGCGGGTGCTCGTCGTGCCCTGGTCCAGTGCTGCTGCGTACTCAGCCATCTCCTCCTCGCTGTTCGTCGCCACCAAGAACGTCGGCCGCGCTCTTGAGCAGCAGGTAGGACGAGGTCGCCCCGGGATCCTGGTGCCCCGCGCTGCGCGGGCCGAGGTAGCTGGCACGCCCCTTACGTGCGACCAGCTCAATCGTCGCCTTCATTCCCTCCTCCGCCGCGGCCGCCGAGCGCCGCAGCGCGTCCCCGAGCTCGGCCCCTTCGCCGGCCGCCTGCCTGAGCGACTCGGCGGCGGGGAGCAGGGCGTCGACCATCGTCTTGTCGCCGGGCTCGGCCTTGCCCCGGGTCTGCACGCCCTTGACCCCGGCCTCGACCGCGTCCGCCCACCCTGCCAGGTCGAGCTCGCTCTTGCCATCGCTCGCCGAGCCCATCTGCATGAACAGGGTCCCGTAGAGCGGCCCGCCGGCGCCGCCGACGCTCGAGACTAGGGCCATCCCGACCGCCTTCAGCGCCCCACCGATGTCTTCTCCCTGGACCGTGTCGAGGCGCTCGAGCGCCTTGCGCATGCCCCGATCCATGTTGGTCCCGTGGTCCCCGTCCCCGATCGCCGAGTCGAGCCTGGTGAGGTAGGCGCGGTTGTCGCTGACCTCGGCGGCGAAGGCTTTGACCCAGCTCAGGACGTCGCCGTAGCCGATGCTCACCCAACGCCTCCGCGGCCCGTCGACTGGGCGGCCACGGCGCGGCTAGGGGGCCCCGTCCGCGCTCCAGCGGAGAGCCAGCGTGTCCACCGGGGCGTCCCAGAGCTGCGTCAGCTCCTCGTCCAGCCGGAGGAGGGTGATCGAGCAGCCCGCCATCTCCAGCGAGGTGATGTAGGGCCCGATCAGCCGGCGCGCGATGGTGATCCCGCGCTCCTCCAGGAACTTGTGCAGCTCGTTGTAGACGATGTAGAGCTCGATCAGCGGCGTGCCGCCCATGCTGTTCACGAAGGCGAGCACCTGGTCGCCGCTCTCGAACGGGAGATCCTCGACGATGGCGCCGGCGAGCCGCTCGACGACCTCGGACGCCGGCGCCACCTTCACGCGGTCGCGGCCCGGCTCGCCGTGGATCCCGATCCCGATCTCCATCTCGTCGTCCGCGAGCTCGAAGGTCGGCTCGCCCGAGGACGGCGTGATGCAGGGGGTGAGGGCCATGCCCATGCTCCGCCCCTGGGCGTTCACCTTGCGGCAGACGTCTGCGACCTCATCGAGCGAGCGGCCGTCCTCCGCGGCCGCGCCGCAGATCTTCTCGGCCAGGACGGTGGCGCCTACACCGCGCCGGCCGGCGGTGTAGGTGCTGTCCTCGACCGCCACGTCGTCGTTCGTGACCACCGACGCCGTCTCGATCCCCTCGCCCTTGGCGAGGTCGGACGCCATATCGAAGTTCATGACGTCGCCGGTGTAGTTCTTGACGATCTGGAGGACGCCGGCCCCGCCGTTCACCGCCTTCGTCGCCTCGAGCATCTGGTCCGGGGTGGGAGAGGTGAACACCTCGCCGGGGCAGGCCGCATCGAGCATGCCCCTGCCCACGAAGCCCCCGTGCATCGGCTCGTGCCCGGACCCACCTCCGGAGACGATGCCCACCTTCCCCTCGACCGGCGCATCCGCCCTGACGACGAAGGGCGGATCGAAGGACACCCGGACGCGATCGCCGTGTGCCGCGGCGATTCCCTCAAGCTCCTCGCGCACCACGTTCTCCGGCTGGTTGATGAGCTTCTTCACGACACTCCTCCGGTCAGGTTGTCAGCATCGCGTCGCGGCACCACGCAGGTCCGCCTTGCCCGTCTCGGCGGGCCGCCCTCGCTCGTCACTTCTCCTCGACCGTGCGCCCCCGCGGCTCGACGTAGCCGCCGCCCCGGCCGCGGTCCTCGACCGTCTCGCCGCGCGGCTCGACCCCGGCCGGCACCTCGCCTCGAGCGATGAGGTTGTCGCGAATGAAGAAGTCGTAGACGTAGGCGCCGATCACACCGCCCACGAATGGACCCACGATCGGTATCCAGAAGTAGCTGTTGACGTTTCCGTAGTCCCCCGGCATAGCGATCTTCCCCCACCCTTCGATCCAGGCCCACAGGCGCGGGCCGAGGTCGCGCGCCGGGTTGATCGCGTAACCGGCGTTGGCGCCGAACGACAGGCCGATCCCGACGACCACGAGCCCGACGATGGCCGGGGCCAGGTTCGACTCCGGCGGCTGGTTGAACTCGTCGATGAGCGCGAACACGACGCCGACCAGGAACGCGGTGCCTATCACCTGGTCGAAGAACGGTCCGGCCCAGTTGTGGAAGTACGGGGCCGGGAAGGTGGCAAAGATGCTGTAGCTGGCGATCGAGGTGGGTTGCCCTCGGGTGGCGTGGCTGGCGGCGTCGAAGCCATTGATCGCGTTCTTGTAGTTGATGTACACGAGCGCGGCGGCCACGAACGCTCCCGCCAGCTGGGCGACCATGTAGCCCGGAACCTTCCGCCACTCGAAATCGCGCTTCAGGGCCAGTGCCAGCGTCACCGCGGGATTGATGTGAGCGCCGCTGATCCCGCCCGCGACCCAGACGGCCAGCGCGACTGCCACGCCCCATCCGAAGGCGATCAGCAGCCAGTCGCCGCCCGCCAAGAAGATCGTGGTCTTAGTCGCGGCCCGACCCGACTGGTTGAGAGCCGCCACCGCCATCGCCACTACGCCGTCGCCGAAGGCAATGAGCACGAAGGTCCCGAGGAACTCGGACATGTACTCGCCCACGGGAGTCGTGCGCCAGCCCGCCCGCTTTCCGAGAGCTCCGGCTGCAGCTGCCATGGATCCTCCTCTCCTCAGTCGGCCCAGACCGCGCGAACATATACCACCGAGCGGGCTCGGGGGGAACTGATTGCAACTTTGCAGCGCCTTCGACCGCTCCGGGCGGCGTGCGCGAGGGTCAGGAGACCTCGAGGGAGCGCCCCGCGCCGGCCTCGAGCTCGACCGTCTGGCCGGCGACTCCTCCACTTGGGGGTGTCGCGCCGTCGCGACCCTCGAGCGGGCCAACCGCGTGCTCCTCCATGAACGCGCGCAGGCGGGTCATGACATGGTTCGGATTGCGCTCGGGGTCGGGCCGGATCGGCTCGCCGAAGTGCACGGTGACCGCGTGCCGCCGCGGCCACAACCGACCCCGAAGGCGCCGGGGCCACGACCGCCCCGGCGGCATGGCCGTGTGCGTGCCCTCGACATGGACCGGCACGAGCGGGACCCGCTGGTCGGTCGCGAGCCGGGCGGCACCCAGCCGCATCGGCCCGATCCGGCCGTCTCGAGACCGGGTCCCCTCCGGGAAGAAGAGGATGTTCCAGCGCTGCTCGAGCAGGCGCTGAAGCGATCCTGCCACCCGCCGAAGCGGCTTTGCCCGCGGCGATCGATCGGCACCGTGTTGAAGGCGAGCGACACGAGGGCCGCGACGGCGCGGCTCCGGTAGAAGTAGTCGGCCGCGGCGGCGACGGCGGTGCGCTGACGCCATTTGCGGGGGAGCGCCCGGAGGATGACCGGGGTGTCGAGGTGGCTCGAGTGGTTCGCCGCCAGGACGACCGGCGGCTCGAGCTTGGCGAACCGGTCTCGCCCGACCTGGCGTCGCCGGACATAGAGGTCGATCAGCGGAGCGACGACACCGCGCAGGAACAGCTCGCGGGCCGCCCGGCCCGGTCGGCAGCGGGCCCAGGTCACGTCGAGCTTGGCGAGTCGCGCCCGCGCAAGCCCGGCCGTCGCCTGCGCGCGCTGGCGCGCGATCCCCCATCCCCGCTGCCGCTCATCGTAGCGTGTACTCCGGACGGCGCCACCGGTTTCCCTACCAGGGGTCGCACGACGACGGTAGAGGGCCCGACGGCTCGGGGTACGCTTCCGCGATGCTTCCCGCTCCCGCCGAGGGCTCCACCGGGCTGGTCACCGGCGCTTCGTCGGGCATCGGGCGGGAGGTGGCGCGCGGGCTGGCGGCCCGCGGACACGCGGTCACGCTCGTCGCCCGGCGGGCCAAGCGGCTCGACCAGCTCGCTGCGGAGCTTCGCGAGCGCCACGGGGTGCGGGCCGAGCCGATCGCCGCCGACCTGAGCGACGAGGGCGAGCGCGACCGCCTCGCAGCCGAGATCGAGCGGCGGGCCTTGCGCGTGGAGGTGCTCGTGAACAACGCCGGGTTCGGCATCTACCGCCCGTTCGTGGCGAGCGACCGCAGGCGCGAGCTCGAGCAGGTCCGCCTCCTCGTCGAAGCGGTCGTCGACCTGAGCGCCCGGTACGTCCCGGCCATGGTCGAGCGGGAACGGGGGGCGGTGGTCAACCTGTCATCGACCGCCGGGTTCCAGCCCTTGCCGGGGAACGGCACCTACGCGGCCAGCAAGGCGTTCGTGCTGCTCCACAGCGAGGCGCTGCACGAGGAGGTTCGCGACCGTGGGGTCACGGTCACCGCGGTCTGCCCCGGACCGGTGGCGAGCGAGTTCCAGGAGGTCTCGGAGCCGGCGTTCAGCGAGCACGTCCCCAAGGCGCTCTGGCGCGACCCCGCGCAGGTCGCCGAGGAGGCGCTTCGCGCGGTGGAGGAGGGCAAGCGCACGGTCATCCCGGGCGGTCTCGCGGTGCGGGCGGCGTTCGCCGGCAACCGCGTGGCCCCTGCCGCCCTGGCCCTGCCGGTGGCCCGCCGCGTGATGGCCCGCGAGCTCGACCGCGGGAGCTGAACGCTCAGAAGAGCGACATGCCCGGCTCCACGCCGACCTCCACGAGCTCGGGCGCCGACGAGGAGAGCGCACGCTCGAGGGCGTGGCGCAGCTCGTCCCGCCCCGCCACGCGTCCAGCGCTCATGCCGTAGGCCCGGGCGATCGCGGCGGTGTCGAGCGCAGGGAGCTCGAGCCCCGGCGCGCCGCGCACCTGCTCGCCCTCGGCGGACCACTTGAGGATCGAGTACTCCTCGTTGTTCAGGACGAGGAACGTGACCGGTAGCTGGTAGCTGACGGCGGTCCAGAGGCCGGTTATCGCGTACTGCGCCGAGCCCTCGCCGAGCACGCAGACCACCGGCCGGTCGGGGCGGGCGAGCTGCACGCCCATCGCCGCCGGGAGCCCGAAGCCCAGGCCCCCGCCGGCCGCGAAGAAGTACGAGCCGGGGCGCGAGATCCGAAGCTGGTTGCGCAGGGCAAGCGTGCTCGACGGGGACTCCATGACGACGATGCCGTCATCGGGGAGGACCTCGGCGAGCGTCGAGTGGACGGCGGACGCGCTCAGCGGGTCGGAGTTCTCGACCGGCCCCGGTGCAGGCATCGGCTCGGGCGCCGATCGCTCCGGCTCGCCGACCACCTCGAGCAGCGCCTCGAGCGTCAGCCGCACGTCGGCGACGATCGCGTCGCCGGCGGGGGCTCGGGCGGCCTCGTCGGGATCGCTCGTGATCGCCACGAGCGCCGCCCCCTCCGGCAGCAGCCGGCCGGGAACGTACGGGTAGTACGGGAACACCGACGACCCGACGACGAGCGCGAGGTCGTGCCCCTCGAGCGTCTCGGCGAGCGGGCCGATCGCGGGTGGCAGCACCCCGCGGAAGTGCGGGTGTCCCTCGGGAAAGCCGATCCGGCCGCCGCCGGCGGCCGGGGTGGCCCACACCGGGAGGCGGCAGCGCTCGGCGAGAGAAACCGCGGCGTCCCAGCCGCCGCTTCGGTCCACGTCCGGGCCGGCGACCATGACCGGGCTGCGCGCCTCTGCCAGTCGCCTGGCCAGGGCCAGGACCGCCTCGGGGTCGGCCGCCGCCCGGCCGGTGACCGTGCGCTCGCTCGCACGGGCGGCGTCGTCGCCCTCGAGCTCCGCGCCCCAGTCGTCCATCGGCAGCGAGACGAAGACCGGTCCGGCCGGGGGCAGCGACGCGTGATCGATCGCTCTCGCCAGCGCCGCGGGCACGTCCTGGGCGCGGGGCGGCTCGTAGCTCCACTTCACGAACGGGTGGGGGAGGCGGATGGCGTCGCGGTTCGTGAGGATCGACTCCATCGTGATGTGAGCACGCACCTGCTGGCCGGCGGTGATCAAGACCGGCGACTTGTTCGCCTGAGCGTTGAAGATCGCCCCCATCCCGTTCCCCACCCCGGGGGCGGTGTGCAGGTTGACGTGGGCCGGGCGCCCGGAGGCCTGGGAGTACCCGTCGGCCATGCCGACCGCCACCCCCTCGTGGAGCCCGAGCACGTAGCTGAAGTCGGAGGGGAACTCGGCGAGCATGGGAAGCTCGGTCGAGCCCGGATTGCCGAAGACCGTGGTCATCCCGCGCGCGCGAAAGAGCTCGAACGCGGCCTCGCGGACGCTGGTCACGGCCGCGAACCCTCTCACAGCGGTGTGCGGCACGTGCATGTCACGACCGTTCTGGGTAGATAACCCGGCGAAGGATCGAGGGAGGATCGGAGACTTGGCAGGGCAAAGTCGCCGGCGGATCTTCTACGTGCTGCTCATCGTTCCGTTCGCAGCGCTCCTGTGGCCCCCGCTGTACGCAAAGTCGAGCCCTGAGCTGTTCGGCTTCCCGTTCTTCTACTGGTGGATGTTCCTGTGGGTCCCGCTGGCCGCGCTGGTCACCTGGATCGTGTACATGGCCACCCGGCCGCCGGGTGGCGGCGACGATGATCGGGGGACGAACCCGTGAGGATGGCCGCCGTCGGGGCCGAGCCGCACGCCACCCACGCCGTGGCGATTGTGATCTTCGTCGCGCTCTTCCTGCTCGTCACCGGCTTGGGCTTCATCGCCGCCCGTTGGCGCCGAGGCGACCTCTCGAGGCTGCACGAGTGGGGGCTCGGGGGACGGCGGTTCGGCGCGGTCGTCACCTGGTTCCTGCTCGGAGGGGACCTCTACACCGCCTACACGTTCATCG
>DASQXU010000218.1:0-2058 GCA_035639555.1 Thermoleophilaceae bacterium | reverse complement strand
CTCGTCAAGCTCCGTCGCGAACGCCTCGCCTCCCGCCTCGCCGATTGCAGCGACGAGGAGCGGCAGGAGTTCGCGGACGTCCTCAACCGGCTGGCACGGGACCTGCTCCGCGAGCGCCCGCACGAGCCGGTGGCGAGCGCGAGCGGCACGCCATAGCGGGCGGGGCCTTCGGCGCCGGGGGCCGACGAGCCGATGCGTTCAGAAGCGGGCAACTCCACGGTCACCAGCGATTCACCGGGCTGAGCGCTCATCCTCCAGGTACGACCTCACGAGTCGCTTGGGCGCCCGAGCGAGCCATGCTTCCACGACGACCTCATGGAGGTCGGCTATCGCGATCTCGTCGAGGCGCACGAGGACCGCCGGGAAGCCGTCGAAGTGGGGCGTTGTGAAGAAGACGCCTTGGTCGTTGGCCAGCAGCGCCTCCTTTGCGAGCAAGTGCTCCACCCGCGCACCAAGGATCGGCCTCGGGGCGCGCGCTCTCCGAGCGCCTCGAGATCGGCGCGGCGCAGCGGCCGCTCCCAGACGAACAGCTTGTCGTTCACCAGCCACTGGCGGTTACCGCGCGAGACCCGTTCGCTGGTCGCCGGCAGCGCCAGGGCGAGGCGGCGGACGTCGTCCCAGCCAGCCACGAGGCCAGCTTACGACGCCGCGCTCCGGGCGAGCGTCGCTCGGAATCGGATTCGGCGGGTGGCCTCGAGCGGGACTGCCTCGAGGGCTCGACGAACTTGGTTGGACGTTTGCGCCCTCACCCAAACGCCCCGGACGACCCAACGGCGCGGAAGACGTCGTCGCTCGATCGGCGACCATTCGCTTTGTGCCGAATCGCGATCTCCGTTCCTCATGGCCGACGGGCCCGTCCGTCGCGACGATCACCGGACTCAACTCGGCCTGCGCCAGATCGCCCGGCCCGTATCACCGGCGTGGTCTACCTGCTCGCGGTGCTGCTCGTGTCGAGCTACTGCGGCGGCTGGCTCGGCCTGCTCATCACCGTCCTCAGCGTGGCTGCGTTGGACCTTCGCGGGGATGCTCCAGCTCGGCCGCGCGGCGACCCACGGGACCTCCTGCCGGCATGGGACGGCGGTCTCTCGTGGTCGTGCGAGCCCGCTGGCGGCGAGCGTTCCCCAAGGAAGCGGCCACGCGCGGGGGGCTGACACCCCTCGGCTCGGTTGCCGCACACGCCGCGCTTCCGTGCTGCAACCGCGGCGACAGTCGCGGCGCCCGTGAGGGGTCGGCCGGTGCCTAGGCTGGTCCTCGGGCCGCTGCTTCGCCACGTCGGCGAGTCGGACGCGACCGTGTGGGTCGAGACCGATCGGCCCTGTGAGGTCGAGGTGCTGGGTCATCGGGCCCACACCTTCACCGTCGCGGGACATCACTACGCGATTGTGTGCGTCCGCGGCCTCGCCCCCGGCTCGACAAGGGAGTACGACGTCGCGCTCGACGGCGAGCGACGCTGGCCGGAGCCCGACTCGGGGTTCCCGGCGAGCACGATCCGCACGCTCAGACGCGGCGATGAGGTGAGGCTCGCCTTCGGATCTTGCCGGGTGACCGCGCCGCACGAGCCGCCCTACTGCCTCGGCCGCGACGAGCATCCCCTCGGTCTCGGAATCGATTCTCTGTACGCCCTCGGGCGTAGGCTCGAGGCCGAGCCCTGGCAACGCTGGCCGCATCTCCTGCTGCTCGTCGGAGACCAGGTCTACGCGGACAAGGTCTCGCCCGGGGTGGCGCGGTTCATCGAGCGACGGCGGGACATCAGCGCGCCTCCGGGCGACCAGGTCGCCGACTTCGAGGAGTACACGCGCCTCTACCACGAGGCATGGCGAGACCCGACGGTGCGCTGGCTCTTCTCGAGCCTGCCGACGGCCATGATCTTCGATGACCACGACCTGCATGACGATTGGAACACCTCCGAGGCCTGGGTCAACGACATGCGCGCGAAGCCGTGGTGGGAGGAACGCATCGTCGGGGCGTTCATGTCCTACTGGATCTACCAGCACCTCGGCAACCTCTCGCCGGACGACCTCGCCAAGGACGCGCTGTTTCGGCGGGTGACCGCGACAG
>DASQXU010000217.1:0-2038 GCA_035639555.1 Thermoleophilaceae bacterium | reverse complement strand
ACGCCCCCGCCGAGTGGCGACGCGGAGGCAGTCGATCGAAACGCCCGCCGGCTTGCTGAAATGGGCGAGCCCGGTCAGCAACGGCGTGCCGACTCACTCATTCAACATGGATCCCTTGACACGGCCCGCTCCTTGATGGATGAACACCCGGCCGCCGTTCAAAGAGACGAGTGCTCGTCGGCCGCGGGTGCCTATCCGCCGGCTCGATGGAGCCGCTCCTCGAGGAGCAGCTCCATCGCCGGGAAGAAGAGGAGCGGCAAGAGCTCACCGCAGCCTTGAGCAGCTGAGCGTCCTACCGACGAACGTGAGCCTCCGCTGAACACCACCTCGCGGGAGTTGGCCGAGCGGGGGGCGCACCCTAGTAGTCGGTCACGCCAGGAAGCACGCCTTGTCCCCTTGTTGCGATCCGTGCGAAGCTGTGCTTTCACCGTCGCGCTGAGAGGAGTCGAGGTGAAGTTGCGGCGTGGGACTCTCGCTTTCGTTCTGCTCGCGGGCGCGCTTTTCGCCCCTAACGCGGTCGCGCAGAAGCCTGTTAAAGAGCCGGTCGTCAGTGAGCCCTTGGAGTTCGGGGCGGGCGAGGTGTGCGCATTCCCCACGCGGCTTGAGACAGTCGCGAGCAACATGTCGAGCAAGACGTTTCCCGACGGGCGCATGCTCGTCACCGGGAGATCGACGGAGCGCGTGACGAACCTCGCCTCTGGAGAGTCGATCGACTTGAGGACGGGGGGATCGGCCTTGTTCACGCCGCTTCCGAATGGGAGCCTAAGGATCGTCCTGCGCGGCCGGGCGCTCATCTATCTGCTCCCGCAGGACGTAGGCGGCCCCGCGCTGCTCCTCGCGAGGGGGCGCGTCGCCGAGGTGTTGGACACGACCACCAACATCATCACTTCGTTCCGGCTACGCGGAAAGAGGCTCGACGTCTGTGCGCAGGTGAGCTAGCGGCGATCTCCACTTCGCGCAAGGTGCAGCGTCGCTAAGGGGAGTTCGGAAGTGCCCAAAGGGCGGAAGGGTCGCCGGCGCGCGGAGAAGCTCTCCATCCCTATATCGCCGTGCGATCGCCACCAGCACCCCGTTCCGCTGTGGGCGGAGGGCTTCAACGCGGGCTGGTCCACGGCTGGAAGCGCCCCCGCGGTCAGGCCGCTACTGGCTCGTCGCTGGCTTGAGGAGACCGGAGCGCTGCACGCGCTGTGACGGGGGCGGACTAGTCGTGGTCGCCGAGCCGGCTCAGCGGCCGAACGGTCACGACCAGGCACGGCCAAGCGAGCAGGACTCAACTTCGTGAAAGGGCGGCGCGGCGACGCATCGTCGGCGTGCCGCGTGTCCGGCCGAGGGGAGCAGCGGTCTTTTTCATGCCCGGACGCGTTGTCAGGATTCGTGCTGCGGACGACCTCGCCACGCGCGACTCCCTCCGGCGCGCAGGCGATCTACGCGGTTCCGGGCAGCTCCCTGCAGAGCGCGGCGACGAGCGGCCAGCGGTCGATCTCCGACGCGCTATGGGTGCCGACCAGCACCGCGTCGTACTCGGGGGCGTGGAACGCGAAGGCCCCGATGAAACCGGTGTGCCCGAGCAGCTCGACTCCCTCCACCACGTTGCGCCCGGTCCCCAGCCCGTAGCGCTCGTAGCGCAGCGCGTGGCCCGGCGGAAACGACGCCCCAGGCGTCCACCGCGTCAGCTCCTCGAGGCCGCGGGCGTCGACGAGCCGCTCCGACCAAAGCCCGCGGACGAAGCGGGCCAGGTCGGGGGCGGTGGTCACGAGGCCCCCGCCGGCCCAGTCGACCGTCGGGCTGATCGTCGTCCAGTCGAGCTCGTCCGAGTAGTGGTGCGCCACCTCCTCCGCCCGAGTGGGCTCGTGGCCCTCGAGCCAGGTCCTATCCATCGAGAGCGGGTCGAAGACGAGCTCTCGGTAGACCTCGTGAAGCGGCCGGCCGGTCACCTGCTCCACGAGGATCCCGGCGACCACGTAGCCGGTGTCCGAGTACTCGAAGCCCCGCCCGGGAGCGAAGTGCGGTGTTCCATGCGTGGCCGCGTGGTCGACGA
>DASQXU010000216.1:0-3223 GCA_035639555.1 Thermoleophilaceae bacterium | reverse complement strand
CTGCGGCACGTGTCCGCAGTCGAGCTCGACGTGCCGGGCGGTCGGCAGCGCCCGCTCCACGTGGCGCCTGAAGCCGATCGGCACCAGGCGGTCCTCGCGGCCCCACACGAACAGGGCATCGGGCGAGAGCTCGGCGAGCCGGGTCCAGAAGCCGAGCTCGCCGTGGGGCTCGTCGAGGTAGATGTTGCGGGCGGCGGCGTAGAAGGCGGCGCGGCCCCGGGGCGTGAGGTAGCCCCGGAGGAACTCGTCGACGCCCGCCGCCGCCCAGCCGTCCGTCGCACCCGGCACGAGCCGGCGGACGACGCCCTCGACGATCGAACGGGGCGCGGGCTGTAGGAGCCCGAGCTCGGGCCGCAAGAGCCGCAGGAGCGGCGCGAAGGGCCGCTCGCGGAGCCAGGCCAGGGCCGGGCTCAGCAGGACGAGCGTCCTCGCGCGCTCGGAGGCACGCAGCCCGACCTCGATGGCCACCCGGCCGCCCATGCTGTTGCCGATCAGGTGCGCCCGCCCGAGCCCGAGCGCGTCGAGCAGAGCGGTGACCGAGCGAGTGAAGTAGGGGGCGTTGTAGGGGGCGGCGAGCGGCTTGACCGACTCGCCCGAGCCCGGCAAGTCGAGGGCGATGACCCGGTAGCCCTCCGGGGCGAGCGCGGCGATCGTCGACATGAACGAGACCTTCGTGCCGCCGAGCCCGTGGATGGCGACGACCGGCTCGCCGACTCCGGCCTCGGCCACCGAGAGGTCGCCGATCGTGGCCGGCACCGACCTGAAGCGAAGCCGTCCGGGCTCGTCGGCCCCGGTGGTCGCGGCCAGGAAGCCGACGCCCACGTGCAGGTCGCGCCGCACGAGCAGGCGGCGCCGTCGGAAGGCGGTCATGGCGGCCCGGACGTCACTGGCGATGCGATCCCAGGTCGCGCCGTCGGCCACGAGCAGGGCGTCGGGCTCGCCGCCCGGCGGCCGAAGCCGCGCGCCGCCGGCGTCTAGCAGCGCGTCGAAGGCGTCGCCTCCGACCACGGCCAGGCGCACCCGGGCCCGCCCGCGGGGCAGGTGGAGCGCGTCCGGGTCGTAGCGTTCGACCAGGGCCTCGAGGCCGGCGGGGGCCTCTAGCGGCGTCGGAGCCGTACCCCGCATAGCGCCCTTAAGGGTTTCACGCGCCGCCGCCCCCGTGCGTTAGCGTTCCCGCGGGTGACGGTCATCGCCAAGGTCACGGTGTTTCACGTGGTCGGCGCGTGCTTCGCGGCCTGGGCGGTGCTGGTGGCCCTTCTCGGCATCACGCGCGAGGGCTTTCCGCGCACGCTGATGCAGGGCCGGCTGGTCGGCGCGATCTCCGTCCTGCTCGCGGTCGGCGCGATCGGCAGCGCGATCTACGTGGGAGCCACCGAAAAGGGGGAGGCGAAGGGCGAGCGCGCGGGGCCGGCCCTCAAGCCTTCGGCCCACCCGCTCCGGCTCAGGGCCGACCCGAGCGGCAAGCTCAAGTTCGACAAGAACAGCCTCTCCGCTAGTGCCGGCGTGGTGACCGTCGCGATGACCAACCCTTCGCCGATCGACCACGACGTCGCCATCACCGGCAACGGCGTGGCCCAGACCGGGAAGATCGTCAAGGGCGGCGGAACCTCGACCGTCACGGCCAAGCTCCGGCCCGGGACCTACACCTTCTTCTGCTCGGTGGACGGCCACCGCCAGGCCGGGATGCAGGGCAAGCTCACCGTGCGGTAGCGGCCGTCCGGCGCCCGCGAGGTTGCAGCGAGCACCCGCCCAAGATGCATGTTCGAACCCATACTCACCCCTCCGCCCGACCGCGAAGATGAGCTGATGACCAGGTCAGTCGCCCTCGTGCGGCCCGGGCCCGAGTGGCGGAGCGCGGTGCTCGAGCGATACACGGACGGGCTGCGGCGGACATCGAGTCCCGGCGGCCGACCCGCGGCCGCGCCCTGATGGGCGCCCGCCCGCTCGCCCGGCTGCTCGGCGGCCGGGCGGGTCGCCGCGAGAGGCGACGCCCGCGGGGCCCCGCGCCCCTGTTCCGGCGCGTGTTCGCGGTCAACGCGGTAGTGCTTGTGCTGGCGGCCGTCGTCACCGTCCTCGTCTTCTCGCCGGGAGCCGTCACTCCGCCGGTGGCCTACCGCGAGCTCGCCATCCTCGTGGCCGCGCTTGCCGCGATGCTCGTCGTCAACCTCGTGCTCACCCGGCGTGCGCTCGCGCCGCTCGAGAAGCTGCGCCAGGTGGTGCAGCGGGTCGACCTGCTGAGGCCCGGCCAGCGGGTCTCGGTGCGAGGCGGGGCCGCGGAGACGATGGTCCTCGCCGACGCCTTCAACGAGATGCTCGAGCGTCTTGAGGCCGAGCGCGAGGAGAGTGTGAGCCGAGCGCTCGAGGCGCAGGAGTCGGAGCGGCTGCGCGTCGCGCGGGAGCTGCACGACGAGATCGGCCAGCAGCTCACGGCGGTCCTGCTGCTGCTCGACCGCACGGCGCGCCGCGTCCCCCCGGAGCACGCCCAGGAGCTCAGGGAGGCGCAGGAGGCGGCGCGGGCGAGCCTCGAAGACATCAAGCGGATCGCCCAGCGGCTGCGGCCTGAGGCGCTCGACGACCTCGGCCTGGTGAGCGCCCTCACCGCCCTGAGCGAACCGCTCGCCGAGCAGGCCGGCGTCCGGATCGAGCGGCGCTTTGCGCGCGAGCTCCCGCCGCTAACCCGCGAGCAGGAGCTCGTGATCTACCGTGTGGCGCAGGAGGCGCTCACGAACGTGGTCCGCCACGCCGGCGCCGGCAGGGTCGAGCTTTGGCTCGAGGCCGATGAGCGGGCCGTCCGCCTCCGAGTGGCCGACGATGGGCGCGGCCTCACCGGTGGCGCGCCCGCGGCCGGCGGGGTGCGGGGGATGTACGAGCGCGCGCTGATGGTCGGAGCCGAGCTGACGGTCGGGAACGGACGGCTCGGCGGCGCCGAGGTCTGCCTCGAGTTGCCGCTCGGGAGAATCGAGGCATGACCCCGCTGAAGACGCGGATCCTGCTGGCCGACGACCACCCCGTCGTCCGCCGGGGGCTGCGGCTCGTGCTCGACGCCGAGCCCGACCTCGAGGTCGTCGCGGAGGCAGGGACCGGCGCCGAGGCGGTGGAGCATGCGCTCGACGAGGACGTCGATCTGGCCATCCTCGACATCGCCATGCCGCGGCTCACCGGCCTCCAGGCCGCGCGCGAGATCTCGCGGCGGGCGCCCGAGGTGCGGGTGTTGATCCTCTCG
>DASQXU010000215.1:0-7419 GCA_035639555.1 Thermoleophilaceae bacterium | reverse complement strand
CGACTGCAGGATGTCGAGTGGCTCGAAGCCGGAGATCACGACCGGCTTGCCGTAGTCGGCGGGGATGAACTCGAACGGCCGCGCGCCCACCACGGTCGAGACGTGACCCGGGCCGATGAACCCGTCGAGCCGAAGGTCGGGCGACTCGAGCAACGCGCGCAGCGGCGGCACGATCGTCACGTGGTTGCACATGCACGAGAAGTTCCGGACGCCCTCGGCCTTGGCCCGCTTGAGCGTGAGGGCGGTGGAGGGGGCGGTGGTCTCGAAGCCGATCGCGAAGAAGACGACCTCGCGGTCCGGGTTGGCCTTGGCGATCCGCAGGGCGTCGAGCGGCGAGTAGACCATGCGCACGTCCGCGCCCGCCGCCTTGGCGTCGAGCAGCGAGCCGTTCGAGCCGGGGACGCGCATCATGTCGCCGAAGCAGGTGAAGATCACGCCCTCCTGGCGGGCGATCGCGATCCCGTCGTCCACCCGGCCCATCGGGATCACGCAGACCGGGCAGCCCGGCCCGTGGACGAGCTCGACGTTCTCGGGCAGGAGGTCGTCGACGCCGTACTTGTAGATCGAGTGGGTGTGGCCGCCGCAGACCTCCATCACCTTGTAGTGGCGGCCGGGCTCGACCGTGGCGAGGATCTCCCCGGCCAGGGCGCGGCCGAGCTCGGGGTCGCGGAACTCGTCGACGAACCTCACGCCGCCCCCAGCCTCTGGAGCGCCGTGCCGGCGTGGACGAGGAGCGAGTCTCCCGACCGCACCGGGCCGACCAGCTCGATCTCGACCGACTCCCGCTCCCCGTCCTCCGTCGCGCAGAGGGCGAGCCCCCGCTCGCCGTCCACGCGCACGACGGTCATGGCGACCGCCGTGTCCCCGCAGGTGATGCACCCCTCCTCGTGATCGCAGGCCGGCTCGACCGCGCTGCCGAGCGCTCGGGTCATTCGATCGCGCTCGCCTTCAGCTCCTCGAGCTCCTGCTCGTAGTCCTGGCCCATTCCCTCCAGCAGCCTGCGGGTCTCGAGGGCCTCCCGCTCATCCACCTTTGAGATCGCGAAGCCGACGTGGATCAGCACCCAGTCGCCGGGAACGACTCCGTCGAGGCCGTCGTCCAGCAAACCGATGTTGACGGTCCGCTTGACGCCGGCGACGTCTACCTGGGCCAACCGGTTGGCGTCGTCGACGACCTCGATGACTTGGCCGGGAATAGCCAGGCACACGGTCGCCGATCCTTTCCTCTCGACCTCCCCGGTCCTTCGTCCCGGGGAAGGCCTCGTCTCTGATGCGCCGGGTGGTTTACCAGGTGGGTCGAGCCGCTGCAACCAGGGTCTCTACTCAGGTCTCTAGGCCACAACCTCCATGCCCACCCTCTCCTCGGGGCGCGCCTCCAGCGGGTTCTCGGCGGCGAGCACGGCCTGGAGGGCGGCGATGGCCACCGCGAGCTGCGAGCGGTCGGGCTCGCGCGTCGTGAGCCGCTGGAGCTGCATCCCCGGCCACATCAAGACCTGCGCCCAGCGCCGGGCCCGATTGCGGCCGAACCACTTGATCACCTCGAAGGCCAGCCCGGCGACCAGCGGGATGCCGACGACGCGGGAGATGAGGAGCCAGTGCCAGGGGAGCTTCCCGAGCGGCGCGAAGACGACGATCGCCACCACCATCACGAGCAGCAGGAAGCTCGTCCCGCAGCGGGGATGGAAGCGGGAGAAGCGCCCCGCGTTCTCGGGCGTCAGCTCTACTCCGGCCTCATAGCACGAGATCGTCTTGTGCTCGGCGCCGTGGTACTGGAAGACGCGCTGCAGGTCGCGCATCCGCGAGATCGCCCACAGGTAGGCCAGGAATATGGCCACGCGGATGAGCTTCTCGATGACCACGAACACGAGCGAGTTCGGGATCCGGTCGCGGAAGAGGTTCGTGAGCCCGGCAGGCAGCAGGAAGAAGAGCGCCACCGCGAAGACCACCGCGAACACGACCGTGCCGGTCCAGGTCGCGCGGCCGATGTCGCGCTGCTGGCCGCGGTCGTCGGGCGGCGCCTGGGCATTGGCCGAGATCCCGAGCGCGCGGAAGCCGATCCGCAGCGACTCGGCCAGCGCGACCACTCCGCGCACGACGGGCAGGCGCAGGAGGCGGTGACGCCTGGTCCATGAGACGAGCGGTTCGGATACCACCTCGACCGCCCCCTTGGCCCCCTCCCTGGTGTCCACGCCACCCGCGCGCAGCTGCTCATCGGAGGGTTGGCGCACCGCGACCGCCCAGGTCGAGACCCCGCGCATCATCACCCCCTCGAGGACGGCCTGGCCGCCGACCGGAGCGTCGCGGCGCGACTCCCGCGCCGGCGCGAGCGAGGCGGCGCCGTTCCCGGAGACGTTCACGCGGGCGCTCACCGCACCCATCGTATATGCGCCCGGGCCCGTGGCCCGGCGGGCTGTCGATCCACCGCGCGCGAGGGGGATCGACGAGGCCTGCGAGTGTGGGCCGCGAAACTCGCGGCGGCTTCAGTCGCCGGCGCTTGCCAGTGGGGTGCTACGGCCCGCCGATCGAGCCGCAGGCCACCGTGAGGCGATTGTCGCGCTCGGAGTACTCGGGGATCGCGTAGTCCGGGTCGACGGTCGCCGTCACCGGGCTCGCGCCGCCCGAGCAGCGCGGACCGACGAAGCTCGCCTGGGCGGTCTGGCCGGCGCCGATCCGGCCGATGGTCTGCGGGCCGAGCGCGGCGCCGTCCACCGACATCGATACGGCGACGTTGTCGGCGGCCGCCCGGCCGGTGTTCGCAACACGCGCGAGATAGGTCGAGGTGCCCGCCGCCGGGACGCCCGGGAGCGCGCTCAGCCCGACGACACGCAGGTTCGCCAGGGGGCCGGGCACCCGGCAGGCCCGGGACCAGCGCCTGGTCTTGGCGATGAGCTTGGAGTCTGGGCCGAACCAGCGGAAGTCCACCCGGGCGCGGTAGGCCGAGCCGCGCTCGAGGGCCCGCACTCGTTGGCGCAGTGCGAACGCCGCCACCCCGGGCTGGGAGCGGTGCCAGCGCCGGAGCCCGGGAACGTAGACGGTGTGAAACGGCTCGTCCCCCCTCCGCTCGAGCAGCGTGTAGCGCAGGGCCATTCGCCCCGTGTGGCGGATCCGGCGCATACGCGCGTGGAAGATGGCGCTCCAGCCATCGCCGTCCGAGCGCCCGCACTGAACGAGCCTCACGCCGGCCCGGCGCGACCCGGAGGCAATGCCCATCGCCCCGACCGAGGCCGCGGTGAGGGTGAGCGCCAGGACGCTCAGCGCGGCGATGACGATGGCCCGCCTCTGCATGACGCCCCCCAGAACAGTAAGACGGGCGGCGAGTTGCGGGCAGCGCGCGCCTCGGCCGCGGCGGTGGCGGGCCGGGGAGCTGTGCGCAGACCGGGTTGCTCAGCCCCGGCGGCGGGCGGCCCGGCGCCGGAAGCGCTCGACGCGGCCCCCGGTGTCGACCAGCTTCTGACGCCCCGTGTAGAACGGGTGGCAGTTGGAGCAGATCTCCACGTGCAGCTCGGGCTTCGTGGAGCGAGTCCAGAACTCGTTGCCGCACGTGCAGCGCACGTGGGTGGGGACGTACTCGGGGTGGATGCCGGTCTTCATGGTTCCCTCCGAGTCTAGCGACGGATCTGCGGTTTCCCGGGCGGCCGATGGGGGGCGGGCGCCTGTAGGCTGGCGGCCCGAATGACCACGGCCGTCGTCCTGATTCGGGCCGAGCGCGACGCGCTGCGCACCCTGGGCGGCGAGCTGGCCGGTGTCGAGGGGGTGGCCGAGGCGTACTCGGTGACCGGCGAGTGGGACTTCGTGGCGATCGTCAGGGTCGGCCGCCACGACGAGCTCGCCGACGTGGTCACCGCCAAGCTCGCCCGGCTGCCCGGCATCGTTCGGACCTACACGATGGTCGCGTTCGAGGTCTTCTCACAGCACGACCTCGAGGCGATGTTCTCGATCGGGGCGTAGGTCGCCTGATGCCCGACCAAGCCGAGGCCGCGGTGGACGCGATCAACGAGGTCAGCGGTCGCCACCCGGGGCACCGCGCCGCGCACGCGAAGGGCACGCTCTGCACGGGCCGGTTCGCCGCGGCCGCGGCCGCCCGCGAGCTGACCCGCGCCGCGCACATGCAGGGCGAGCCGGTCCGTGCGACCGTCCGCTTCTCGAACGGCGGCGGCGACCCCAAGGTGCCCGACTACGCGGCCGAGGGACGGGGCATGGCGGTCAAGCTCTATCTCGCGGACGGGTCGCGAACCGACATGGTGGGGCTCAGCCTGCCCGTCTTCTTCGTGCGCACGCCCGAGGAGTTCATCGAGTTCACGCGGGCCCGCAAGCCGGACCCGAAGACCGGGAAGCCCGACATGAACCGTCTCGGCGCCTGGCTCGGCGAGCACCCGGAGGCTGGCCCCGCCGTGCAGGCCGCCGTGGCGGCGAAGCCGCCCGCGAGCTACGGGACGTGCCGCTACCACGGCATCCACGCCTACCGCTGGGTGAGTGCCGAGGGCGCCGAGCGCTATGTCCGCTTCCGCTGGGAGCCCGAGGCCGGCGAGGCCGCCCTCGACGCGAAGGAGGCGCGCGAGCGCGGTCCCGACTACCTCCAGAACGAGCTGCGCGACCGGCTCGGGCGTGAGGCGATCGGCTTTCGCCTGGTCCTCCAGCTGGCCGCGGCCGATGACCCCGTCGACGACCCCACGGCGGCGTGGCCGCCCGAGCGGGAGACCGTCGAGGCCGGACGCCTCGAGGTCACCGGGCTCGACCGCGAGCGCGAGCGCAACGGCGACGTGCTGGTCTTCGACCCGGTCCGGGTGGTCGACGGGATCGAGCTCTCGGACGACCCCATCCTGCGCTTTCGCCCCCGGGCGTACTCGGTGTCCGTGGAGCGGCGGAGCGGCTGGCCGCGCCCGGACGCTCAGGTCAGCTGATAGTTGGGGCCGTCGCCGCCCTCGGGCGGGGTCAGGCGCCCTCCCTTGGCGGTGATCGCCCCGCACTGCACGCAGTTCGACGGGGTGATCTGCAGCTCGACCTCGCGCCTGCCGTCGAGCCCCCCCTCCCGCCGGGCGGCCTCGAGGTCCTCCTCGGAGACCTCGTAGACCTGGGCCGGGCACATGGTCTGCCACATGAGCGCGAGCTCGAGCGGCACCCGGTGCTGGAGGCGGATGTGGTTGGGCGCGTCGTCGCGGGTGGCGTTCCCCGACAGGAAGACCGAGGACAGCTTGTCGAAGGTCAGCTTGCCGTCCGGCTTCGGGTAATCCCGCTCGCGCCCGATGAACACGTCGACCGTCGAGTCGTCGTGGGTCGGCCAGCGCCCGCCGGGGAAGCGCCCGCCCGAGATCTCCATCATGTTCGCGACGGCGCCGCCGAACAGGAATCCCTTGGCGAAGGGCTGGCGCATGTTGCGGGAGCGGTAGATGTCCCGCTCGATCTCCGAGCTCCGAATGCGCTCGGCGTAGTTGGAGAAGTCGTCGGTCGACCCCGAGGAGAGCCGCTCGTAGATCGACTCGGCGGCGTCGATGCCGGCGTGCATCGCGTAGTGGATGCCCTTCAGCTGCGGGACGTTGACCATCCCGGCCCCATCGCCCGCGATCAGCAGGCCCGGCGCCCACAGCCGCTCCGGCATCGCCCAGTAGCCCCCCGAGGGGATCGTCTTGGCGCCCCAGGCCACCCGCTTTCCCCCGTCGAGGATCCCCCGGACCATCGGGTGGGTCTTCAGCTGCTGGAGCGCGTCGTGGACCGACATTCGCGCGTCGCGGTAGTCGAGCCCGACCACCAGCCCGAGCGAGACGCGGCCCTCCCCCATCGGGTAGATGAAGCTGCCGCCGAACTCTCGGTACTTGGGGCTGTAGCGCAGCGGCCAGCCCATCGTGTGGATCACCCGATCGAGCGGCTTTCCGACCTCCCACACCTCCTTCACCCCGAGCTCCCACTGCTGGGGGTCGTCGGAGGCCAGGTCGAAGTACCCGAGCGCGGCGCCGGTCAGGTGGCCCTGGGTGCCCTCGGCCAGCACCGTCGCCTTGGCGATCAGCTCGGAGCCCGGCTCGAAGTTCGAGAGCGGCTCACCGTCGCGGCCACGGCCCTTGTCGCCCGAGCGGACGCCGACGACCCGCCCGTCCTCGACGAGCAGCTTGGTCGCGGCGGTCTCGCCGAGGATGTAGACGCCGGCCTCTTCCGCCTTCTGGGCGAGCCAGCGACCGAGCTGGGCGATCGAGGTCACGTGGTTGCCGTGGTTTCGGAACGGCGGCGGCGTCGGCCTCAGCGGCAGCGCGCGCTTCGGGGTGAGCAGGTACACGGCGTCGTTGTCCACCGTCCCGTAGGTCGGCCACTCGTCCTCGGGCATGCCGGGGAAGAGCCTCTGCATGGCCGACGGGCGCAGCATCGCACCCGAGAGCAGGTGCGACCCGGGCCCCCTGCCCTTCTCGACCACCGCCACCGGCACCTCGCCGAGCGCCTCGGCCAGGCGCTCGTCCTCGGCCAGCAGCTGCGAGAGCCGGATCGCGCACGCGAGCCCGGCCGGGCCGCCGCCGACGATCACCACGCCGACCTCGATCCGCTCCTCCTGAGGGTCGCTTGGCGGCCCGACGAACTCGCGCCGGGAGTCGACCGGCGGGGGGTACTCGATCGGGGCGGTCGGCACGGCTAGCCGCCGTTCTTGCGAGCCTTCACCGCCTCGGTCAGCTTGGGCAGGATCTTGTTGAGATCCCCCACGATGCCGAGGTCGGAGAACTCGAAGATCGGGGCATTCGGGTCCTTGTTGATCGCCACGATGTTCTCGGAGTTCTGCATCCCGACCTTGTGCTGGATCGCGCCGGAGATGCCGGCCGCCAGGTAGAGCTTGGGCGCCACCGTCTTGCCGGTCTGGCCGATCTGCGCCGCGTACGGGTACCAGCCGGCGTCGACCACCGCCCGGGTGGCAGCCACCGCGCCGCCCAGCGCCTCGGCCAGCTCCTCGCACAGCTCGAAGTTCTCCGCCTTGCCGAGCCCCCGGCCACCGGCCACGAGGATCTCCGCGTCCTCGATGTTCACATCGGCGCCCCGCTGCTCGCCGCGCTGGACCATCCGCGCCCTAGTCGAGTGCTCCTCGAGCTCGACGTCGACGTCCACCACCTCGGCGACCCCCTCCCCTGCCTCCTGTAGGTCGAACGCGTTCAGCCGCCCGATGATGATCCCGGGCTCGCCAACGTATCCGCAGTCGACCACCGCCGAGTCCTGGAGGATCGGACGCACCGCGACGAGCTTGCCGTCCTCCGCCTTGACCTCGGTGACCTCCATGACGACGCCCGCGCCGAGCCGAGCCGATAGGCCGGCGCCGACCTCGAAGCCGAGCAGGCCGCCGCCGAACAAGGCATAGGAGTAGCCCTCGTCCCGGACGACCTTGGCCATCGCGTCGACCACCGGCTGGGCCAGTCCCTCCGGCGCCCGCGCGCGGTAGACCTTGGCTGCCCCG
>DASQXU010000214.1:0-4110 GCA_035639555.1 Thermoleophilaceae bacterium | reverse complement strand
AGTGCCCAGTGCTCAGTCGTCAGAGTCCCTGAGCACTGATCACTGAGCACTGGCAGTACCCGCGGCGGCGCTATGTAGGCTCTCCCGGATGCCCACTTCGCTCGTAACAGGCGGCGCCGGCTTCCTCGGCTCGCACCTCTGCGACTACCTGCTCGCCCGGGGGCATCGGGTGATCTGCGTCGACAACCTCGACACCGGCTCGCTCGACAACATCAAGCACCTGCGCGACGGCGACGAGTTCCGCTTCGCGATGGTCGACATCACCTCGCGCTACGAGATCGACGAGCCGGTCGACTTCCTCTACCACATGGCCTCGCCGGCGAGCCCGATCGACTACGCGCGGCTCCCGCTGCACACCCTCAAGGTCGGCGCCTACGGCACCCACAACTCCCTCGGCCTCGCGAAGCTGAAGCGGGCGCGCTTCCTGCTCGCCTCGACCTCGGAGGTCTACGGCGACCCCCTCGTTCATCCCCAGCCCGAGACCTACTGGGGCAACGTCAACCCGATCGGCCCCCGCGGCGTCTACGACGAGGCCAAGCGCTACGCCGAGGCCCTGACCATGGCCTACCTGCGCCAGCAGGGAGTCGACACCTGCATCGCGAGGATCTTCAACTCGATTACGGCGGACGAGCAGGTGCTATACGACGACGGCCGAGAGCTACGCCGCGAGAGCGTCGAGGAGCTGGCCAGGCGGCTCTCGCCGCTCGCCGTCGGGGCGGGTTACCTGGCCCCGGCGAGGCCGGGCGAGGGCGTGGCTCTGGCCCCCGCGGGCGAGCTTCCGCTCGAGGGCTACACGGTCCCCGCCTTCGCGGAAAACGGGAGGATCGTGGCCGCCCCCGCTGCGTCGCTCATAGCCCACCCCACTTCGGAGCGCTGCTACGAGGTGCGCACCCGCTACGGGCGTTCGATCCGGGTCACCGGCGCCCACTCGGTATTCGTCGAAGGTCCAGATGGCGAGCCCGTCCCGCGCCCCGTCGAGGAGCTCGAGCCCGGCGATCGGGTCGCCGTCGCCCGCCGGATCTCGGTCCCGGAGCGCGACCGCACAGAGGTCAGCCTGCTCGAGGTCTGGCGCTGGGCGGAGAAGGATCCGTGGGATTTGTCGGTCGAGGCGCCCGGGCTCGGCGCCGCCGCCTGGGCGCGGCGCCGCGAGCTCTTCGGGCTTCTCGTGTCCGAGCGTCGCAACGAGGGTCCCAACTGGCGCAACGGCGCATGGACGAAGCTCATCCGGATGCGCGACAGCGACCGGCTGCCGCTCCCGATCTGGCGCCGCCTCGGCGAGCCGCTGCCCCCGAGCGCCAAGGTCCGGTCGATCGCCCGGGGCCGCAGCGTTCCACTTCCAGCCACGATCCCGGTCACGAACGAGCTGCTGTGGCTTCTCGGCCTCTGGGTCGCCGAGGGCTGCTCCCACGAGAAGGGCACGGAGAGCGGACTGGTCACGATCAGCGGCGCCGCGGACGTCCTCGCGCGCGCGAAGGCGATCATCGAGCGTGAGCTCGGCCTGCCCGTGGTCGAGTGCCGGCCGGACGAGGGACGTTCGCCGGCGCTCTTCGTCCACTCGCCGCTGCTGCTACGGCTGTTCGACTACCTGGGCTTCGACGAGAACCGAAAGCGGATCCCGGGCTGGATCCTCGGTCTCCCACTCGGGCGACTCAAGTGGTTCCTCGAGGGATACCGCGAAGGCGACGGGATCCACTCCGGTGCCAAGCTCGAGGAGGGCATCCGGCATGAGTTCTCGACCGGCTCGGACGAGCTCAAGGACGACCTGATAGTCGCTCTCGCGCGGTTCGGCCTCGTGCCCTCGGTCGGGCGCTACGAGGCGACGTTGCGCCAGCGCACCGGTGATCGACGCTACCCCTTCTGGCGGCTGACCCTCTCCAACATCTCTCCTTGGAGCCCCCTGGAGTGGGACCGCGGAGTTGAGCAGCGGCTGAACGCGCGCTGCACCGGCGATCTCGTGTGGGCCACGATCAGCGCCATCGACGAGATCGAAGCGACCTCGCTGGTCTACGACTTCTCGGTGCCCGGCCTCGAGAACTTCTGGGCTGGAACCGGGGTTCTCGCCCACAACACCTTTGGCGCCCGGATGCGGCCGAACGACGGCCGGGCGATCCCGACCTTCCTGCGCCAGGCCCTGACCGACCGGCCGGTCACCGTGTTCGGCGACGGCTCCCAGACCCGCAGCTTCTGCTACGTCGACGACTTGATCCGCGGGCTCGTGGCCCTTGCCGAGTCGGGAAATCACGAGCCGATCAACCTCGGCAACCCCGAGGAGATGACGCTGCTCGAAATGGCGAAGCTGGTGGTCGAGCTCACGAAGTCGCGCTCGGAGATCGTCTTCGAGGCTCTGCCAGTCGACGATCCGCAGGTGCGGCAGCCAGACGTGACCCGCGCGCGCGACCTGCTCGGCTGGGAGCCCGAGATCTCGCTCCGAGCGGGACTCACGAAGACGATCGAGCACCACGCAGCAGTGCTGGGTGGGCCGTACGCCGCCTCCCGGTGACCAGCGACAGCTCCGGCGTCGTGCCGCCGTGGCCGCGGGCCGACGCGAGGCGGCGGCGAAGTGAGGGACGGGCCGACGGCTTCGACGCCTGAGTGCGTTCGTTAGTCCGAATTTCCTCCCCCGAGCCCGCGCCGGCCAAGAAAAACTGGGGTTAGCACCCTAGTGCGCTCGAGCGAGGCTCGACGTAGGGTCAAAGCGCGACCGTCCGAAATTCGTCCAAGGAGTAGGAACTCAGCCACCATGCCCAGGCGCAGCAGCGACCCCGAACCAGCCGGAAGCACCGGCCATCCCTCCCCGCGCTCCGGCGCTGCCGACGGCGGGACGCTCCTGGCCCGGGCGATCGCCGGCGCCAAGCAGGGCGACGTGAGCGCCCTGCACTTCCTCTACGTCCGCTACGCCGATGACGTCCAGGGCTATGTCGAGAGCATTGTCCGCGACCGCCACGAGGCCGAGGACATCACCCAGAACGTGTTCGCCAAGCTGATCACCGCGATCGCCCGCTACGAGCGGCGCGAGAGCCCGTTCGCCGCCTGGATCCTGCGCGTCGCCCGCAACGCCGCGCTCGACCACCTGCGCCGCCGGCGCCAGATCCCCTTCGCGGAGGTGCGCACGAGCGACGAGGGCCACGAGCAGGTCGGCTTCGAGCGCTCGCAGGCCCTGAGGGCGGCGCTCGAGGGGCTCCCCGAGGACCAGCGCGAGGTCCTGGTCCTGCGCCACGTCGCCGGCCTCTCCCCGGGGGAGATCGCCCTCCGGCTCGGCCGCTCGGAGGCCGCGGTGCACGGCCTCCACCACCGCGGCCGGGCCAGCCTCCGGACCGCGCTCAGCGAGCTCGACGCCGCGCCGGTCACCGCCGCGTAGGGCGATCGCCGTCCGGGCGCCGCCCGGTGAGCTCGAGCGTCGGGTGAGCGCCGCCGTGGCCGTCGGCAGCGGTCAGCCCGGCCCCCCGGGCGCAGTCCACGGCGGCGAGGTAGTAGAGCGCGGCGTGCTCGAGCAGCCGCCCGAGCGCGACTCGCTGACGGGCCGCCTCCTCGCCGAGCTCTCGCCAGACCGCCGCCGGGAGCGCCAGCTCGAGCCTCGAGCTCGGACCGCGGGCCGGGCCTGCCGCCGGCGGGACCCGCAGCGCGCGGCGGCCGGCCCCGAGCTCGGAGCGAAAATAGGCGGCCGCGCGGCCGAGCAGCTCCTCGAGCGACCGGCGCTCGCGCCTCGCCTCCGCCGCCAGGCTCGTCCAGCCGAAGGGGCCGAAGCCCAGCGTCAGCGTTCGCTTTACCTCAATCTCCAACCCCCAAGGCCGACGGGATGCCCTTTGACCTGGGAACGCCGCCCGGCGCTCGCAGCTAGCGCGCGCGGCGCGTCGACGAGACCAATTTGGTCCCTGGCGGGCGCCTACGGGGCTTCACCGGACCTCGCCAGCATGGCGGGCAGCCGTCGGCGCGAGTCGATGCCGAGCTTCTCGAAGGCGTGGCGCAGATGCCACTCGACGGTCTTCACGGTCACAAAGAGCGCCTCCGCGATCTCCCGGTTCGAGAGCCCGTCGGCGGCTAACCGCGCCACCTCTCGCTCGCGCGGGCTGAGGGAGTCGATTCCGCTCAGGGCCCTCCGGCGGCGGCCGC
>DASQXU010000213.1:0-4069 GCA_035639555.1 Thermoleophilaceae bacterium | reverse complement strand
TCGGGTGGAAGTACGGATGGTCGAAGGTGCACGGCCCCGGCGAGTGGTGGCACGTGGACTACGTAGGCCGCTGAGCGAGCCGCCATCCGGTCCCGTAGTTGGCCCGCCGTCGCTGGCCGCATGCGACCCGCGCCAGAGCCGACGAGCCGTTCCGGGGACATCACGCGCCAGCGCGCTTCAGTGGCCGTGCATCGAGTTCGCCGAGTCCGAGGTCACCTCTTCGCGGTCGCCAGGTTCGATAAGCCCCGCACGGTGCTCCTGCTCCCGGAAGCGGCGGATGCGCTGCGTTCGATGTCACGGCGGACTGCGCACCGGGCGGGCAGACGCCCTTAAGCGGCTGAAGCGGGTGCTCGCGTCGAGCTTCGGCCGTTCGTGCCACATCGCTGCCACACGCCTCCTCGGAGGCGCATGAGAAGCGGCGTTCACCCTAACTTGTCCCATTCGCTCCGATTGGCCAGTGAGCCGTGCGCCGCCGCGCCCCATCGCCCGGACTGCCGCCCGCGCGGACGCGGGGGACGCCGCGGCTGTAGCCCGCCGAGCCGGACGTGGCTCGAACTATGGTTCCTGCTTCTCGGCCTAGGAGGAGCAGATGAGGGTCGCGGTGGTGGGCAGGGGAAACGTCGGCGGCGGGCTCGCGGACCTCTGGGAGAGGGCGGGCCACGACGTCACGCGGATCGGACGAGACGGCGGCGACGTCTCCGACGCCGAAGCCGTGCTGCTGGCCGTGCCCGGCGGAACGGTCGCCGACGCGCTCGACAACGTGCGCGGGATCGAGGGAAAGCCCGTCATCGACGCGACCAACGTGATCGGGGCGGAGCCACCCGACGGTTTTCGGTCGAACGCCGAGTTCGTGAAGTCGCGGACGAACGGCCCGACGGCGAAGTCGTTCAACATCAACTTCGCGCGGCTCTACGACCGGCTCTCGGACGCGAGCTCGACGCCGAGCAACCTGTGGTGCGGAGACGAGGAGGCGCGCGAGGTCGTGGAGCGGCTGAACCGGGACGCCGGCTACGAGCCCGTCTATGCCGGCCCGCTAGAGAACGCCGCGGCCCAAGAGGCCTTCCTCGGGCTCTTCTTCGCGATCAGCCAGGGCGGGCTCGGCCCGTTCGTCTACCGGATGGCGCCGCCCGATCGGCTCTGAGCGGGCCACGGTCGGACGGAAGCCCGATCGAATCGCGAGTGGCGTGGGCGGTTGGGCGACTTGACCACGCATATCGAAGTGAAGGCACCCAACCCCCCGGGAGCGCGCGCCACTACCCGGGGCGAACTCTACGGGCGGTTTCGGCCCAGGAGGTCGTGAGCCTCCACCCACTCCTCGGCGACGATCGCCGATCCGAGCGACAGCTCCCCGCACAGCACGGTCGCGGCCACGATCTCGGCCAGCTTCTGCACCTTGCCCTTGCCGTAGCAGCCGAGCAGCTCCAGGCACTCGCGCTGGGTCGGTAGGCCGGTCCCGCCGCCGTAGGTGGCGACGATTAGCGAGGGGATCGTGACCGAGTAGTAGTAATCGCCGTTCTCCCGCAGCTCGGAGTAGACGAACGCCGCCGACGACTCGGCCACGTTCGCGGCGTCCTGGCCGGTAGCGATGAACATGGCGGTGATCCCGTTCGCCGAGTGGGCGCCGTTGTTGTTGACCCCCGACATGAAGCCGCCCAGGTTCGACACCTGGCGGGCGCGGTACATGAGGTTGGTACTGGAGCGCATGATCCCGTGGACCAGGTCGTTCGGTATGACCGCCTCGGCCACCACGCGCTTGCCCCGCGTGTTGAGCATGTTCACCTGGGAGCTCTTCTTGTCGGTCGCGAAGTTGGACTCGAGGAAGAAGCGCTCGATGGTCGGGTTGTTCTGGGCGATCCAGGCGCAGGCGGCGGCGGTGGCCTTGCCGGTCAGGTTCTGGCCGGCCGCGTCGCCGGTCGTGTAGTTGAACCGGGTGTAGACCATGCGCCCCGCCGTGTAGCGCTCGACGTTGCGGAGCTTCCCCGAGCGCGTGGTCGCCTCGGCCGCCGCGCGGATCTCGTCGAGGTGCTCGTCGACCCAGCCGCAGAAGTCGCGCGCCCCCCGGGCGCTCTCGAACATGAAGACGGGCGCGCGCTGCATGCGGTCGTCCATGATCGTGGTGGCGACCCCGCCCGCCTCGTACAGCAGCCGCATGCCCCGGTTGTAGCTCGCCACGAGCGTGCCCTCGGCCGTGGCCAGCGGCACGTAGAACTCGCCCCGGGCGTGCTCGCCGTTGACGAGCAGCGGCCCGGCGAGCCCGATCGGAACCTGCGCCACGCCGACGAACTGCTCGACGTTGCCGGCCACGACCGCCGGGTCGAACGAGTAGCTCGAGACGTGCTCGAGCGAAGTGCCGCACCGCTCCTCGGCGAACGCGCGACGGCGATCGGCGGCCGCGCGCGTGTAGTCGTTCTCGCGGTCACGTGGGACCGGTACGCGGCCGTCGTGGGTGATCGTGGCCATCGCTCAGCGCCTCCATCCGGGGTCGGGAAACCTCTCGTCTTCTACCCGGAGATACGCGGGGGCCGATACTGACGGACGATGGTCCAAGCCGAGATCGCCGAGTCGATCGAGAGTCCGGTCGTCCCCGAGCGGCGGACGACGCCGGTGGAGCTGCTCTGGGACCTCGTGTTCGTCTTCGCCGTGACGCGGGTCACGACGCTGCTGAGCGGCGATCTCTCCTGGGCGGGGTGGGGGCGCTCGATGCTGGTGCTCGCGCTCGTGTGGTGGGCGTGGTCTGCCTTCGTCTGGGCGACGAACGCGCAGGACCCCGACGCCGCCGTCTTCCGCGGCGTCCTGCTGCTCGCCATGGTGCTGATCTTCATCGACGGGCTCGCGCTCCCCAACGCGTTCGGATCGGAGGGCACGCTCTTCGCCGTGGCCTACACCGGGGTCCGGTTCCTCCACCTCGGGCTCTACGTGGACGCCTCCCGGCGGGGTAACGCCTCCCTTGCCGCGATCGCCGGGTTCTCCGTCACCGTGGCCATCGGGATGGCGCTGTTGATCGCCGGCTCCTTCGCGGACGGCGCCACCCGGGTGGTCCTGTGGGCGGTCGCGGCGGCGATCGACTACGCGGGGCCGGCGTGGCTCACTCGCGAGCGCCTGCGGGGTCTCCAGCGGGTCGCCGTGGCCCACTTCGCCGAGCGCTACAGCCTGTTCATCATCATCTGCCTCGGCGAGTCGATCGTCGCGATCGGCCTCGGCGCGACCCGGCACGGGATCGACGCCGAGCTGATCGCCGCCGTTACCCTGGCCTTGCTCATCACGATCGGGCTCTGGTGGACGTACTTCGACCGCTTCGCGGCGCGCGCCGAGGAGCGCCTGCGGACGCACCACGACCCGGTGCTGGCCGCCGCCGACGGCTACAGCTACCTGCATCTGGTCCTGGTCGCGGGGATCATCGTCTTCGCGGTGGGCGCCAAGGACGCGGTGGCGGGCGTGACCGACCCGCTCTCCGATGCCGCCCGCCTCGCGCTCTGCGGCGGGACCGCCCTCTATCTGGCCGGCCACGCCGGCTTCCGGCTGCGGATGACCGGCACCCTGCGGTACGCCAAGCTGGTGGCGGCGGCCGCCTGCCTCGTCCTGTTCGCAGCCGCCGGCGGCCTCCCGGCGTGGACGACCGCGGGCCTCCTCACCGGGATTCTCGCCGGGCTTGTCGCGTTCGAGGCGATCAGCGAGCGGGCGCCCCGGTGACCGCGACGAGCGTGTTGCGCTCGCTGCCGCCCTTCACCGTCCGCTCGCTGACCGTGCCGACGCCGCGTACGTACACCTTGTGGTCGAGGACGCCCGGCTCGAGCGGCGTCCACTCCTCGGTGAGCAGGGCGCGCCCGGAGCTCGCGGCCGGTGTGCGCACGCTGGCCGAGAGGCTGACGACGCGGAAGTGGTCCTCGGCGTGTCCTTTGTAGTACTCCTGGCGAGCGCTCTGACCGATGCGGGGATGCGCGGGCACGAGGATGCCCGCCCGAGCCCCGTTCACCCCGGCCTGCCAGGAGCCCTCGGTGGTCTTCACCTTGCCGTTCGGGGCGAGCTCGGCGGTGTCCTCGCCGAAGTACCAGACGTTGCCCGCCCGGTC
>DASQXU010000212.1:0-4042 GCA_035639555.1 Thermoleophilaceae bacterium | reverse complement strand
CGCGGTCTACGTCCTGATCGGGCGCTCCTCCCGGACGGGAGGCGTCGGGGTCCTGCCGTACTCGATAGTGGTGTACTCCGCCGCCGCGATCACGCTCCTATGCGCTGCGCTCCTCTCCGGCACCCGGCTCTGGGGCTATCCCGCCGAGACCTGGTTCTGGCTGGGGGCGATCACGCTCGGCCCCCAGATCATGGGCCACACGGTCTTCAACTGGGCCCTCCGCTACATCGAGGCCTCTATCATCTCGGGCACCATCCTCGCCGAGCCGGTCGTCTCGGCGCTCCTAGCCTGGTTGATCCTCGCCGAGAAGCCCGGCCTCCCGACCATCCTCGGCGGCGCCGTCGTGCTCGCCGGACTTTTTATGCTCCTCCGCGGCTACCGGGCCAAACCGGAGCCCGTATGAACCTCGGCTTCTTGGCCAGCTAATTCACAAACCCAGCGGTGCGGGATGTTGTATGCTGGGTTTCCGGGCTGAGTTTGGCTATCGGGAGACGTTTTGGGACCGCTCAAGATAGGGTTCTTCTACGGGATGATCGCGGCGATCGTTGCACTCGTAGCGGACCTCCGGTTTTTTCTCATAGACCCGTCGGCCCTCGACACGTGGGTGCTCGCCGTGATCGAGACCTACCGCTCGTCCCTGGCGCTCGCCACCTGCTTGTTTCTGGGCATCCTAGCCGCCCTCCGGGTGCGCCCGACGCGGCTGGACCCCGGCGTCCCCTACAGGGCGCTGCTCCTGCGCGACGGGGCGCTAGCGGCCACGGTGGTCGCGGTCATGTTCGGGGCGGCGGTATTCCTGACGACCGCCCTCCAGGCGACGCTCTTCGCGGACGAGGTGCGGGCGTACGCCGAAGAAGCGGCGCCGCGGATCGTCGCCTACATAAACGAGCTGGCCCAACACCTCCACAATCAGTCGCCAACGACGGTGGGTGCGGTCAAATCCGACCTCCAGCCGCCCACGCTGCAAGACCTGGGCCGCTCCATAACCAACTTCGTGCTCCGCGCCGTCCTCCTGGGAACAGTGGGGGGAATCGTGGGGCTTCTGCGCGGCCGCTCTGGCACCTCTCCCGCCGCTCCGGTCCGTGGAAAGCCCCGCAGAGAATGAGGACTTTGCGGTGCGGGGAGGTCGTAGCAGCGCTGCTCCTCGACGCCCTCGTCGGCGAACCGCCCGAGGCCCTGCACCCGACGGTCTGGATGGGGCGTGTGATCTCGGCCCTCCAAGGCGAGACGCTCGCGTCGAAGAACCCCCGCGCCCGGTATCTCGCTGGCGTCGCCCTCGCCCTCTCACTCCCCGCCCTCGTCTTCATTCTGGCCAGGAGGTTGCTGGATCTCACACCCCGTCACCTCCGATGGCTCTTGGAAACGACCCTTATCTCCACGACCCTCTCGATGCGCGGCCTCGGCGAGGCCGCGGCAACCGTCGAGCGGGGGCTGCGCGAGGACAACCTCGAGCGCGCCCGTGCTGGCGCCTCGCAGATGGTCGGCCGGGACACGACGGGCCTCCTCGCGCCCGATGTCGCCCGGGCTGCCGTCGAGTCGGTCGCCGAGAACACGAGCGACGGCGTCGTGGCCCCGATGCTCTACGGCTTCCTCCTGGGTGCGCCGGGTGCGCTGGCGTACAGGGCGGTGAACACCCTGGACTCGATGGTCGGCTACCGGACTTATCCTTATGCGGAGCTCGGCTGGGCTTCGGCCCGGCTCGACGACCTCGCCAACTTGGCGCCGGCCCGCATCACGGCCCTGATGGCTGCCGCGGTCTCCTTACGGCCCCTCCACACCTTCGATACAGCCCGGCGCTACGGCCCGCTCACGGCGAGCCCGAACGCCGGCTGGACCGAAGCTGCCTTCGCCGGCGCTCTTGGCTCGAGGCTCGGCGGCCCGAACGCCTACGACGGTGTGGTACGGGAGGGACCGATCCTCGGTGACGGCCATCCTCCGGGACCGGAAGAGATCCGGCGCTCCGTGAGGCTCATGCGCCGTTGCTGCGCACTGTTCGCCGCGGTCGCGATCCTCGTGGGAGGTGTACGGCGTGGTTAGCGGCTGGATCGAGCACCCCGGCGGCCGCCACCACGGGGCGCACGGGGGCGCGGTCTCGCGCCTTCTCGACGCCTCCGAAAGAGACTTGCTGGACTTCAGCCAGAACATCAACCCGCTCGGGGCCCCCGCGGGGGCGCTCTCAGCCGCGCGGCGAGCGCTCGACGAGGGAGCCGGCCGCTACCCTGACCTGGGTTACCCGCGGCTGCGCGAGGCGCTGGCGATGTATCTCGGCGCCCCGCCCGAGAACATCGTACCTACTAACGGCGGGACCGAGGCGTTGTTCCTCGCCGCCCGCGCCGCTGGTGTGGGCGGCAAGGCGCTGATACTCGAACCGACCTTCAGCGAGTACGCGGCGGCGACCCGGGCCGCCGGCTTCGAACCCGTGCGCCGGATAGCGCGGCGCCCGCAAGACAACTTCCGCCTCGACCTCGCGCGCCTCGAAGAGCTGGAAGACGTGGCGCTCGTCTTTCTTTGCAACCCGAACAACCCTACCGGCGACGTGCTGACCCGCGCCGAGGTCCTCGAGGTGGCCGCCCGTTTGCGTGAGAGGGGCGCGGCCCTAGTGGTGGATGAGGCGTTCGCAGATTTCGCCCCGCAGGCCAGCGCCGCCGTAGAAGTGAGTGAGGATCTCTACGTCGCCCGCTCGCTCACCAAGTTCTTCGCGATCCCCGGCCTGCGGCTGGGCTGTCTGGTCTGCGCCGACCCCGGCCGTGTGCAGGAGTTCCAGCCCTCGTGGTCCGTCAACGCGGTCGCCGCGGCCGCCGGGGCCGCCGCGGCCCGGGACCGGGCTTTCGTGGACGCCTCAGTGGCCGAGGTGGGGCGGTTGCGCGAAGAGCTTTTCGAGTCGCTGGAGGCTTTACCGGCGCTGGTTCCCTTCCCGGGTACGGCGAACTTCTTGCTCGTCCGCGGGCCTGTGGGGCTCCCCGAGAGGCTGGCCCGCCGGAGGGTGCTCGTCCGGGGCTGCGGGCCGTTCCCGGGGCTCGGGCCGGGGTACTTTCGGGTGGCGGTCCGGGGCGCGGCGGAGAACGAGCGGCTTCTGGCCGCGATCCGGGAGGAACTGTAGCCGTCCGCGCACTCATCCTGGGCGGCGCTCGCAGCGGAAAGAGCGCCTTCGCCGAGAGGCTGGCGGCGACGACTTCAGGTGGGAAGAAGGTCCTGTACGTGGCAACGGCCCTCGCGGCTCGGGACCGGGATCTCGAGCAGCGCGTGCGGCTCCACCGCGAGCGGCGACCCGCCGGGTGGGGGACGCTTGAGCTCGGCGGCGGAGAGCTCGCCGCAATACTGAAGGTGGCACCGTTTTGGGAAGCCGTGCTAGTGGACTCCCTCACCCTGTGGGTCTCGGCGCGGATGCTGGACGGAGAAGACGACGAGTGGACGCTCGAGGCGTTCGACGGTTTTCTTGAAGAAGCGGCGGCGCTCGCGACACCTGTTATCCTCGTCAGCGATGAGGTGGGGCTCGGGGTCGTACCCGAGAGCGAGCCGGGCAGGAGGTTCCGGGACACGCTCGGGCTCGTCAACCAGCGCGCCGCGGCGGCGGCCGAGGAGGTACATATGTGCCTCGCCGGGATCGGGGTGAGGATCAAGTAGGTGCGGGCGCTGCTCTCGTTCTTCACCGCGTTGCCTCTCCGCGGCGCCTCCCTGGAAGCGGCGGCAGAGTGGGCCTACCTGTTGCCGCTCGTCGGCGTCGTCACGGGAGCACCGGGAGCGGCCCTGGTCCTGCTCGGCCACGCGATGCCCCCCGGCGTGATCGCCACCTTGGCACTCGGGGCGGTGCTGCTGGCGGCCGGGTTGCACCACACCGACGGGGTGCTCGACGCGGGAGACGCGCTGATGGTCCGTGGGACGCCCGAGCGGCGACGGGCAGTCCTCAAGGACTCGCGCGTGGGGGTCGGCGGGATCGGGGCGCTGTTCGTTGTCTACGCCCCTACCCTCGCCGCGCTCGTCGCGCTCGTCGATACTTCTCCCGCCCGCGCGGCACTCGTCCCGCTCGCCGGCGAGATCTCAGCCC
>DASQXU010000211.1:0-2034 GCA_035639555.1 Thermoleophilaceae bacterium | reverse complement strand
TCGCCGCCCCCGCCGATCGGCCGCCGCGGCACCGCCCGAGGACCAGCCGGATTGGGATCTGGTCACTCTTAACGCGGTCCCTGGGGAGGCGCCCTCGCCCGACCACGCCCCTGGAGCGCTCGTCGTCGACCGCTTCGAGCGCTACCTCGAGGGCGTGCTCGAGTCGGTCGCGGATTGAGCGGGTGATGGCCCGCTCCACACGCCCGGTTGGAGGTCGCGACGACCTGAGCGGCGTACGATTGGGCGCATGTCTGGGCGAGGCGACTGCGACCCCCGCTCGTAGCTGCCGCGCCGCCTCTGGTTCCCCGGGCCCGCCGGCCCCACGTTCCCACCAAGCGTTCGGCGATCAGCCGGCTCTTCCGCGCGCAGGTCGAGCGCGTCGTCGAGGCCATGAAGACCCCTGCCGCGGAAACCGCGCCGTCGCGGTTTCAGGCACTAATCGCAAAGAGTGCCTGAATCGAGGGGGAATCCGCGCATATCCCCGGCTATCCGCCGCGAGCGGCGCGTCCCACCCGCTGCTCGAAGCTCCTGCAAATCCGCAACTTCTGGCGCCGAATTCGCCGGGCGCCAGCCTGGATCGCACCCAGGAGGTCGCCGGTTCGAGTCCGGCTAGCTCCACCTCGGAAACGCGCTGCACAGCGGCAGCTTTTGGTTTGGGCGGATCGGCGGGCATCACCCATGATCGGCGCTGAATAAAGGCACTAGTGCGTTTATCGGGCGCGATTCGTCGCGATCGCGGAGCGGGCGGCCCTCCTGGGCGGGACCCTGGAGGCAGGCTCCGGCGCCGGCCACTTCCGCGTACACGCGATCCTGCCCCTCGCCGACAAGCCGGGATGACCGAAGCGGGGGTGCGAGTGCTAATCGTCGACGACGACGACCTCATGCGGGCCGGGCTGCGCGGCGTGCTGTCGAGCGACCCGGCGATCGAGGTGGTCGGGGAGGCGAGCGACGGCCGCGACGCCGTGTACCGCACCCGGCTGTTGACACCGGACGTCGTGCTGATGGACGTCCGGATGCCGGACCTCGACGGCATCGCCGCCACCCGCGAACTGCTCGGCGCCTTCCCCGAGGTGAGAGTCCTGATCCTCACCACCTTCGAGCAGGACGACTACATCTTCGGCGCGCTCAGCGCCGGCGCGTCCGGATTTCTGCTCAAGCGGACCAGGCCCGAGGAGTTGGTCGCCGCCGTCCACACGATCGCAGCCGGCGACTACTGCTCTCGCCCTCGGTCACGAGTCGTGTCATAGAGCGCGCGGCCGCGCAGCCCACACCGGACGCGTCGCATGACGCCCGCCTCGGCGAGCTCACCCCGCGCGAGCGCGAGGTGCTCGAGCTCGTGGCCCGCGGCCTCTCGAACAGTGAGATCGCCACCACGCTCGTGATCGAGGAGTCGACCGTGAAGACCCACGTCAAGCGCATACTCATGAAGCTTGACGTCCGCGACCGCGTCCAAGCGGTGATCTTCGCCTACGAGAGTGGCCTGATCCCACCGGGCTCGGGCGCGGACACCTGAGCCTGGCCCTCCCCCTACGGAGGATCGGAGGATCCCTCACCGGCGCGAGCTCGAACCCAACCTCAGGGCGACGACAGCGCGGCGGCGGCGCACCAGGCTGTCCTGGTCACGACCAAAGGCCGGCACGGCCAAACGAAAGGACAGCCATGATTCGCAACGGAGACAGGCTCGAGAACCCGGCGACTGGCGAGGTTCTCATCTTCCACCGCACGTCCCGCGAGACCCACGGCGAGGCGGTCCTCGTCGAGACGATCGTCCGCCCCGGCGGGTTCGTCGCCGCGGCGCACGTCCACCCCCACCAGACCGAACGCTTCGAGGTGCTCGAAGGCACGGTCGGCCTGCGAGTCGGCGATCAGGAGATCATCGCGGGCCCCGGAGGGGTCGCGACCGTCGAGCCAGGGACGCCGCACCGCTTCTGGAACGCCGGCGAGACCGAGGCCCGGTTCCTCTGCGAGGTGCGGCCCGCGCTCGGGTTCGAGTCGCTGATCGAGACGATGTTCACGCTCGCCAGCGAGGGCAAG
>DASQXU010000210.1:0-3246 GCA_035639555.1 Thermoleophilaceae bacterium | reverse complement strand
GGCCACCACCGTGCCGGTGTCGGTCAGGTCGGCGAGGACGGCGTCGGCCCCCGCGGCGCGCAGCTCCTCCGGTCCGTGCGGGCCGCTCGCCACCGCCACGCAGCGCGCTCCGGCCTCGCGGGCGGCCCGCACGTCGAGCGGGGTGTCTCCGACGAGGACCACGTCCTCGGGCTCGGCGCCGTACTTGGCGGCGGCGCGCCGGCGGGCCACCGCGACCAGGTCCGAGCGCGCCCGGTGCGGATCGGAGCCGTAGCCGCCGACCTCGAGGTCGAGGTAGCGCTCGAGCCCGAAGGCCGACAGCTTGACGGCGGCGTTCGCCTCGAGATTCCCGGTCAGGAGCGACTGCACGACGCCGGGCCACCGGGCCAGGGCGGCGAGCGCCTGGCGGGCGCCGGGATGGGCGTGGCCCTCGGCCCTGATCAGCTCGCGCTTCGCCGCGAGGGCGGAGGCCAGCGCGTCGAGCATCCTCGGGAGTCGGTCGTCGGAGTGGGTCACCTTGCCCCTCTCGAGCATCGCGGTGGCGATCTGGTGGTCGGTGCGCCCGGCCATCGCGACCGGGCCGGGCGGCGGGCGGCCGACCACCGCCTCGTAGGCCTCGGCGAAGGCGCTCCGTCCGTGCCCGGCGGCGTCGACGAGCGTCCCGTCGATGTCCCACAGCACGAGCCGCACCGGCGCTCAGCGCAGCCTCACCCCGAGCAGTCGCTCGAGCTCGGGCAGCGTGCGCTCGGCACCCCGGTGGAGGACGGCGGTCATCCCGACGGCCTCTGCGCCGGCGCAGTTCTCCTCGAGGTCGTCCACGAGCACGCAGCGCTCGGGGGGCAGGCCCACCCGCTCGGCGGCGAGCCGGAAGATCTCGGGCTGCGGCTTGTGCAGGCCGACCTCGCCCGAGATCACCACCCCGTCGAAGAGCTCCGGGAAGGTGGCGCGGTCGTAGCGGCCGTGGCCCCAGGAGTTCGAGATGAGGGCGGTCCGCACGCCGGCGCGCCGGGCCGCCTTGACGGCCTCGACCATCGCCTCATCGGGCCGGAGGCCGGCGAACAGACGGTCGATCAACCCCTCGGTCTGCCGCACGCCGAGCATCGACCCGAACCGCTCCGCGAACTCCTCCTCGCCGATCTCCCCGACCTCGAGCCGGCGGAGCTCCGGACGCGCCCTCGGATCGTCCCGGAACACCTGCTTCACCGCGTCCGGGTCGAGGCCCTCGGCCACGCAGAACTCCCGGAACGAGGCGAAGACGTTCGTGGTCAGGACGCCCCCGAAGTCGACGAGCAGTCCCCGCAGCGGGTGGTCGGCCATGGGGCGATTCTCTCCCGAGCGCCGTGGGGACTGTCAGGTGGTCGCGGCCGGGGCGTGCGCGACCTCCCACGCCTTCTCGGCGAGGGCGGGCACCCCTTCGTCGAACAGCTCGAGGTACGGGTCGTCGGTCGTCCCGGCGGAGAAGCGCTTGAAGTTGCCCTCCATGAACACGGCGGCCTTCCACAGGGCGAGCGTCTGGTACCAGCGCTGATCGGACATCGAGCGCCCGGTGCGCTCCTCGTAGCGGGCGAGGAGCTCGGCTCGGGTCGGGAACCCCTCGAGCCGGGTGACCGCATCCGGTGAGCTCCACATGGTCTCCGGCGGGTCGTCCCGCTCGGTCCAGGTCGCGGTGAGGTAGCCGACGTCGGCGAGCGGGTCGCCGATCGTGGAGAGCTCCCAGTCGAAGATGGCCACGATCCGCGCGGGGGCGTCGTCGGCGACCATCACGTTGCCGAGCCGGTAGTCGCCGTGGACTATCGTCGCCGGAGGCGACTCGGGCATGTTCCCGGCGAGCCAGTCGCGGAGCTCCTCCACCCGCGGCACGTCGCGAGTCTTGTTGTGCTCCCACAGGCCGGTGAACCGACGGAGCTGGCGCTCCAGGTAGCCGCTCGGCTTGCCGAACCCCTCGAGCCCGCAGGCGCGCCAGTCCACTGCGTGGATCTCGGCGAGCGCGTCGACGAGCTCGTACCCCAGGCGCTCGCGCTCGGCCGGGCGGTCGAGTGCGGGCGGCAGCGAGTCGGTCACCACGGTCCCCTCGACCTCCTCCATCACGTAGAAGGGGACGCCGAGGAGACTCTCGTCCTCGCATACGGTGACCACGCGCGGGACGCGCACCCGCGCGCCCTGCACGGCGGCCAGCAGGCGGGCCTCGCGCAGCACGTCGTGGGCCGACGGAGGCAGCGGCGGCCGGGGCGGGCGACGCAGGACGAGGCGCCGGTCGCCCCGCTTGACCAGGAAGGTGAGGTTCGAGTGTCCCTCGCCGATGCGCTCGACCTCGATCTCGCCCGACCCGAGGTCGCGCTCGTCGAGGAAGGCCTCGAGCGGACGACGGACGATCAGCGGCGGAAGCTCCTGCTCGGCCGCCTCCTCCGGAGTGTCCACGACCTCGGCGCTTGGCATCGGCGCCAAGATCCTAAGGGGGACGGGAAGGAATGGCGGTGGAGGTGCGTCTTAGGGGTTATGCGAAGAGCGCTCGCCCCACTCATCCTCGCCATCACCCTTGGAGCGGCCGCCCCGGCGATGGCCGCCGACGTGACCGTCAAGGACTTCTCCTTCGTGCCCACGGTGGTCCAGATCCAGCCCGGCCAGACCGTCACCTGGCACTGGGCCGGCCCGAGCGACCACACGGTCACCGCCGACCCGGGGCAGGTCGAGAGCTTCAACTCGGGCGACCTCGGCGTCGGCGCGACGTTCTCCCACACGTTCACCCACCCCGGCAGCTTCACCTACTTCTGCCAGATCCACCCGTTCATGCGGGCCAGGGTGAACGTGGGCTCGCCGCCGTTCCCCGACACCACGCCGCCCCGCATCTCGGGGCTGCGCGCCAAGCCGACCAAGCTCTGCTCGCGCCGGACGAGCTCCTGCCGGGCGCGCGCCACCAAGCTCACCTTCCGTCTCTCCGAGGCCGCCACCGTGAGGCTCAAGGTGGCCTCTATCCGGCACCCTCGGAAGACCCTCAAGCGGCTCACCCGCCGGCTCTCGGCCGGCAGGCACTCGCTCAAGGTCAGCGCGAGGGGCCTCCGGGTCGGCCGCTACCGGGCGACGCTGGTGGCCACCGACCTGGCGGGGAACCGCTCGCACGCGGCTTCGGTCTGGTTCCGGGTGGTCAGGCCCTAACGGCCCGAGATCTCCTCGACGTGGCGGATGTTCGCCGCGTCGTCCTCGTCCTCGCTGGGCGCTTCCTCGAACCAGCCGTCGAGGATCTCCTCGAGCAGCGCCTCGCTCGTCGAC
>DASQXU010000209.1:0-12230 GCA_035639555.1 Thermoleophilaceae bacterium | reverse complement strand
GTCGAGACCGCGGAGCACGACGAGCCCGGCGCGCTCCACCCGGACGGTCAGCCGCACGCTCGCCCCCTGCCCGAGCCGGCGGGTGACCGGCGTCCTGCGCGCGTCGAGGGACACCGCACGCTCCGCGGGCGCACGCTGGGCCGTCGGCCCGGGGGCCGAGCCGCTCGTCGGCGGCTGCGGCCGAGCCGGCTGCTCCGTGGGCTGGAGCAGCGAGGCCACCAGGGCGCTCGCGGCGAGCACGACCGCGAAGAGGAGGAGCGCGCGGCGGAGGTGCATCCCGGTCGATGCTAGAGGCCGGCCCCTCGGCGCCGGGGGGCGAGCTGCGGCGCCTTCTGAGCTCCCAGGTACATGGAGGGGGCTCGTTGAGCGTGCTGCCGGTTGCCGCGCTCGCCCTGCTCGGGGCGCTGGCCGGGAGCGTGCTCCCGCCCACGAGCTCACGCCGGGGGCCGCTGGTCGCGCTCGTCACCGCCGCGGCGTTCGGCGCGATCGCTGCCGCCCGCGGGGTGCGACCCGAGCTCCTCGTCCTGCTGCCGTTCGTGGCGCTGCTCGTCGCGGTGGCCGGGATCGACCTCGAGCACCGGATCATCCCCAACCGCCTGGTGCTGCGGGCGGCGCTCTTCGGCCTCGCCGCGAACGCGCTCGTCCGCCCCGACCAGCTGCCGGAGCTCGCGCTGGCCGGCGGGCTGGCATTCCTCTCACTCCTGACCGCGGCGCTCGCGTACCCGGCCGGGATGGGCATGGGCGACGTCAAGCTGGCCGGTGTGATGGGTCTCTACCTCGGCCCCTCGGTGGCCGTGGCCCTGCTGGTCGCCTTCCTCGCCGGCAGCCTGTTCGGAGTGGCCAAGATCGCCCGCGAGGGTCCGGCCGCCAGGAAGTCCGCGATCCCGTTTGGCCCATTCCTGGCCCTGGGTGGCCTGATCGCGGCGCTGGTCGGCCCGGACGTCGTCCACTCCTATGGCGACCATCTTTGGGCCTGACCCGGTCGAGGCTGGCGCCGACCAGCGCGGCCGCCGGCCGCCCGGGCGACAGTAGGGTGTGGAGCGCCATGTCGCTCCGCTTCGTAACCGCCGGCGAGTCGCACGGACCCGGCCTCACCGCGATCGTGGAGGGGCTCCCCGCGGGCCTGCGCCTGACGCCCGCCGACATCGACCGCGACCTGGCCCGCCGCCAGCTCGGCCACGGGCGCGGCGGGCGCATGAAGATCGAGCGCGACCGAGCCGAAGTCACCGCCGGGCTCCGCCACGGACGCACGCTCGGGAGCCCCATCGCGCTCCGGATCGTGAACCGCGACTTCGAGAACTGGCGCGAGCGGATGAACCCCTGGCCGGTGGAGGCCGAGGTCGAGGAGGTGCACCTGCCCCGACCTGGCCACGCCGACCTGGCCGGCGTCCAGAAGTTCGGCTTCACCGACGTGCGCGACGTGCTCGAGCGCGCGAGCGCGCGCGAGACCGCGGCCCGGGTGGCCGCCGGGGCGGTGGCCAAGGCGTTCCTGCGCGAGCTCGGCGTCGAGGTGCTGAGCCATGTCGTCAAGATCGGAACGGTCGACGCCCCGAGGGGTGACCACCTCGAGGCCTCCGCCTTCGAGGGGGTGGACGAGTCCCCGGTCCGCTGCCTCGACCCCCGGGCGAGCGATGCGATGGTGGCCGAGATCGACGCCGCCCGGAAGGCCAACGAGTCGCTCGGGGGCGTGTACGAGGTGCGCGCCTTCGGGCTCGTGCCCGGGATCGGCTCCCACCTCTCGTGGGAGGGGCGGCTCGACGGGCGGCTGGCCCAGGCGATCATGTCGATCCAGGCGATGAAGGGGGTCGGCATCGGCGACGGCTTCGAGCTCGCCGGGCGGGTCGGCTCGGAGGCCCACGACGAGATCTTCTGGTCGGAGGGACGCGGCTTCTACCGCGAGACCAACCGGGCCGGGGGGCTCGAGGGCGGAATGACGACCGGGGAGCCGTTGGTGGTCCTCGGGGCGATGAAGCCGCTGCCCACCCTCACCAAGCCGCTCCGCTCGGTCGACATCGCCTCCAAGGCGCCGGCGCCCGCCCTACGCGAGCGAACCGACTCGTGCACCGTGCCCGCGGCCGGTGTGGTGGCGGAGGCGATGGTGGCGCTGGTGCTCGCCGGGGGCTACCGGGAGAAGCTCGGCGGCGACCACGTGGACGACGCTAGAGCGGCGCTCGAGGCTTACAAGGCGAGGATCGGATGGAGGCGCTGAGGAAGGGCGCGGAGCGATCGCCGGCTCCTTCGGAAGGCGGCGCGCTGGTGTTCATCGGGTTCATGGGGTCGGGCAAGAGCACCGCCGCCCGGTCGGTCGCGGCGGAGCTCGAGACCGAGTGGCTCGACTCCGACCACGAGCTCGAGCGCGAGCTCGGCGAGCCGCTCGAGGCGTTCTTCGACCGCGAGGGCGAGCCCGCCTTCCGAGCCCGCGAGGAGGAGGTGGTGCTGCGCCTGCTCTCGCGCCCCGACGCTCGGGTCGTCGCGCTCGGGGGCGGGGCGGTGCAGTCGCCGCGGGTGCAGCAGGCGCTGGCCCGGCACACCGTTGTCCACCTCGACGTGGCGATCGACGACGCGTGGCGGCGCTCCTCGGGGCAGGGCCGCCCGCTGGCTCGCGACCTGGCCGGGTTCGAGCAGCTCCACCGCGAGCGCTGGCCGCTCTACGAGTCGCTGGCCGACGCCTCGCTGCCCGGCTCCGGGCGCGAGGTCGCCCGGCGCGCGCTCCCCGCCGTGCTCGCCCTGCGCGAGCGCGCCCCCGGGGGGAGTCGCCTGCTGTGGGCCGCCGCCGAGTCGGCCGAGTATCCGGTCTTCGTGGGGCGCGGCCTCCTCGCCGCGGGATTCTTCCACCCGCTCGACGGCCGCCGGTTCGTGGTGACCGACGAACAGGTCGACCGCCACCACCGCATCGAGGCCGAGGAGCGCATCGTGATCATGGCCGGGGAGGAGCAGAAGACGATCTTCCGCGCCGAGTTCGTGCTGCGCCACCTCGCTCAATCCGGGGCCGAGCGCGGCGATCTGCTCGTGGCGCTCGGGGGAGGCGTGGTCGGTGACCTGACCGGCTTCTGCGCCGCGATCTACCAGCGCGGGATGCGCTACGTCCAGCTGCCGACCACGCTGGTCGCCCAGATCGACTCGGCCTACGGCGGCAAGACCGGGGTCGACCTCCCCGAGGGCAAGAACTACGTCGGCGCCTACCATCAGCCGGCGGCCGTCATCACCGATCCCGCCGCCCTCGACACGCTCGCCCCGGAGGACCTCGCCGCCGGCTACGCCGAGGTCGTCAAGACCGCCCTGATCGCCGGCGGCCCGCTGTGGACCCGGGTGCGCCACCGCGGGGAGGTCGACGAGGAGATCATCGTGGGCTGCGTCCGGACCAAGCTGGCGATCGTGGCCGAGGACGAACGGGACGCGGGCCGGCGCCAGGTGCTGAACCTCGGGCACACGATCGCGCACGCGATCGAGGCGGCCACCGGCTACGGGCGCTACCGCCACGGGGAGGCGGTGGGCATCGGCCTGCTGTGCGCGCTGCGGCTCTCCGGCCGCGAGGCGCTGCGCCGCGAGGTCGGCGAGCTGCTGGCCGCGCGGGGGCTGCCGCTCTCGTTCTGGGGGGCGGGCGTGGACGACGTGCTCGCCGCGGTGGAGCGGGACAAGAAGAAGCGCGGCGGGAGCGTCCGCTTCGTCCTCGTCGAGGCTCCCGGGAGGGTCAGCTTCGGCCACGAGGTCGAGCTCGCGGACGTGCGGGCGGCGGTCGAGGAGGTGCACGACCGATGAAGAACCGCGTGGACGTGATGCACGGGGTCAACTTCGACGTGCTCGACCGGCGCGATCCCGCCTACTACGGCGGGATGTCGCTCACCGACCTCGAGGTCCGGATCAAGCGCTTCGCCCGCGAGCTCGAGCTCGAGACCACCTTCTCCCAGACCAACCACGAGGGCGAGTTCTGCGAGGGTCTGCACCGCGCGGGCGAGCGGGCCGACGGGTTGATCCTCAACCCGGGCGCCTGGACCCACTACTCGTGGGCGATCCGCGACGCGCTCGAGGTGGCCGGCATCCCGGCCGTCGAGGTGCATCTCTCCGCGGTGGACCAGCGCGAGGAATGGCGGCGGCTGTCCGTGATCCGCGACCTGTGCATCGGCTGGGTGCACGGCAAGGGCGTCGATGGGTACCGTGATGCCCTGTTGATGTTGAGGGAGCGCCTGTCGAGTTGACCACCGCAACCGATGCCCGGGTGGCCCGGGCCAGCCGGCTCGTCCCGCTCCTTCGGGAGCGGGAGCTCGACTGCCTGCTGGTCTCGAACCTGGTCAACGTGCGCTATCTGACCGGCTTCACGGGCACAAACGGCGCCTGCGTCGTCTCCGGCGAGCAGCGGCTGTTCCTCACGGACTTCCGCTACGTCGAGCAGGCCGAGGAGCAGGTGGGCGGCGGCTTCGAGGTGGTGCGCGGTGGTCGCGACCTGCTGGCCGACCTCGCGGCCCGGTTGACCGGGCGCGCCGGCTTCGACGACGCGCACCTGAGCGTGCGCGCCCACCAGCGCCTCGCGGAGGGGGTGGAGGCCGGCGTCGAGCTCGTGCCGGCCGGCGGGCTGGTCGAGCGCCTGCGCGAGGTGAAGGACGACGACGAGCTGCGCACGATCGCCGACGCGGCGACCCTCGCCGACGGCATCTACGAGTACCTGCGGGGGCGCGGGATGGTAGGGCGGACCGAGCTCGAGGTAGCCCGCGACCTCGAGGCCGAGATGCGGAACCGGGGCAGCGAGCCGGCGTTTCCGGTGATCGTCGCCGCCGGTCCGCACGGCGCGCGGCCGCACGCCGAGCCCCGGGAGGTGGAGATCCCCCCGGACACCCTCGTGATCGTCGACCTCGGCTGCCGGCTCGACGGCTACTGCTCGGACTGCACCCGCACGCTCGCCACGGGGCGGCCCCCGGCTGAGGCGCTCGAGGTCTACGAGCTCGTCCTGACGGCCCAGGAGCGGGCCCTCGACGCCGTGCACGCCGGCGTCAGCTACCAGGACGCGGACGCCGCGGCGCGCGAGCTGATCGAGGCCGCCGGGCACGGCGAGCGCTTCGGCCATGGCCTCGGGCATGGCGTCGGCCTCGAGGTCCACGAGGGCCCGAGGCTCGCCCGCAACTCCGAGGGCGAGCTGGCCGCAGGCAACGTCGTCACCGTCGAGCCCGGCATCTACGTGCCGGGCGAGATCGGCGTGCGCATCGAGGACCTGGTGGTCGTGACCGAGGACGGCCGTCGAGTGCTGAGCCGGTTCCCGAAGTCGCTACTCACGATCGAGTGATCGCCCTCGCTGCCGCGGCCACGCTGGCCGGAGCCACCGTCCAGTCGGCGACCGGGTTCGGCTTCGCGCTGCTGGCCTCCCCGGCGCTGTTCGCCGTCCTCTCGCCGTACCAGGCGGTGACCGCGCTGCTCGTCCTCGGGCTCGTCCTGAACCTGCTGGTGCTCCTCGGGAGCGGGCGGCCCGGGCCGGCCCGCTGGCGCACGCTCGGGCCGATGCTGGCCGCGGCCCTGCCCGGTGTCGCCGGCGGCATCGCTCTCCTCGCGATCCTTCCGCGGCCGGCATTGCAGGTCGCGGTCGGCTGTGCAGTGGTGCTCGCCGCGCTCCTCCAGCTCGGGCGCCCAGTGGGCGGGCGTCGCCCGCGCGCCGCCTCGGTCCGATCGGCATGCGCGGTGGGGCTAGCCAGCGGGGCGCTCACCACCTCGACTTCGGTCAGCGGCCCTCCGATCGTGCTGTGGCTCGAGTCGCAGGGGGTGTCGCCGGGCGAGCTTCGTGCCTCGCTCGCCGCGAGCTTCCTGGTGCTGAACGTAGCCGGCGGCGCCGCGGTGATCGCCGTCGGAGGCGCCGGCGCGGCGAACGCCCGCATCCTCCTGCCGCTGGTGGGGCTCACGGCGGCCGGCTACCTCGTCGGGCTCGCCGGCTTCCGCCGCCTGCGGGGCCGCCGGTTCCGCGGCGTCGTGCTCACCCTCGTCATCGCCGCCGGCGCAGCGAGCGCCGTGGCCGGCGTGGCGGGGGCCTGAGCGCATGCCCAAGCGGACGGGCGTGCCGCCGGAAGCCACCTCGTCGGAGGCGATCCTCGGCGGGGCCACCGACGCGCTCAACCGGGGCGACCTCGACGACTTCCTCTCCTGGATGCACCCGAAGGTCGAGTTCAAGTCGCTAATCGCCGAGGCCGAGGGCGAGACCTTCCGTGGCCACGAGGGAGTGAGAGCGTGGTGGGGATCCGTTCGCAACACGTTCGCCGACGCCCGCTGGGACTACCAAGAGGTTCGGATCTGGGGCGACCGGGGCATCGCCAAGGTCCGCATCACCGGGGCGATCAGCGGCGTCCAGCTCGAGCAGACCATGTGGCAGGCGTTCGCCCAGCGCGACGGCAAGGCGGTGTGGTGGGAGTTCTTTCGAACCGAGGAGGAGGCGGCCGAAGCGGTGAGGCCGACGCATCCTTGACGAGGCGGCCTGGGCAGCGTGGGCGCTGCTCGGCCCCCTCCCTCTCTCGGGCCCGACCCGGGCTGTCTCGGTCGCTCGCTTCCCAACAGCTTGCGCGATTTCGAGCTCCCGGCTCGTGCCCGGCCTACCGAGCCCAGGGCGCGGAGCTGCGTAAGAACGGCCGGATTGTTTTGCGCCAGCAGTCTGTCTTTGCTCACCAAGACCTGGAGACGGGGGCGGCGATGGCGGCCAGCGCCTCTCGGTGGGGAGCCGGGTGCTCGACCTGGCGCAGCGCGGCCTCGACGGCGCCGATCGAGTTGTGCGAACATGTGTTCGCAATGGTCGTATGCGTGCGCTACCCCCGGTTCGAGCTCGTCGCCGCGCTGGGTGATAGGCACGCGCTGCTCGGCGCCCCGGTTGCCCTTGCTCCGGAGGCCGGCGGCGAGCAGGTGGTGGGGGAGGTATCGGCGGCCGCCGAGGCGTTCGGGGTCGCGCGCGGGATGCGACTCGGCGAGGCGCTCACCCGCTGTCCCTCGCTGACCCTCGTTCCGCCCGATCCCGAGGCGGTGCGCTCGCGCTGGAGCGGGGTGCTCGACGCGCTCGTGGAGATGGGGGCGGGGGTCGAGTCGGACGGCGCCGGGGTGGCGTTCTTCGGCTCCGACGGTCTCGAGCGCCTCCACGGAGACGGGGTGCCGGGCGTGCTGGCCGCGGCCCGCCGGGCGCTCGGCCCCGGCGCGCGCCTGGCCGCGGCCCCCAGCCGGTTCGCGGCCTACGCCGCCGCGCTTCGGGCCCGGCCCCGATCCGGAGCGCGCCCCGTGATCCTCACCGCTACCGAGGCGCGGCGGTTCCTCACCCCGCTCCCGGTCGCGCTCCTGCGAGCGAGGCCCGAGCTCGAGGTTCTGCCCGAGGTCCTCGAGCGGCTCGGAATCCGCACCCTGGGGGACCTCGCCGTGCTACCTCCGCGGGCGATGGCCGAGCGCTTCGGCCCACCCGGCCTGCTCGCCCTCGACCTGGCCCAGGGCCGCGACACACCGCTCGACCCCCGGCGTCCCCCCGAGCCGGTGGCGGAGCGGCTGGAGCTCCCGGAGTCGGCATCCGGCCAGCAGCTCGAGCGCGCGCTCGAGCTCTTGCTCTCTCGCCTGCTCGCTCACCGCGAGCGCCGGGGCCGGACGCTGCGAGCGCTCGCGGTGGGGGCGCGGTTCGTGGCCGGAGGGACCTGGCGAACGGTGGTGACGCTCCGCCGGCCGAGCGCCGACCCGGCCCGCATCCGGCTCGCGCTGGCTCCGCGCCTTGCCGAGCTCCCGGCTCCAGCCGAGTCGCTGGTCCTGGAAGTGGAGGCGTTCGGCCCGCCGGCGCACGACCAGGGCCGGCTGGCCGAGGACGAGGTTGCCCGCCGCCACGAGCGCCTGGGAGAGGCGGTGCGCCAGGTCCGCCAGGGCGCCGGCCGCGAGGCCGCGCTGCGGGTGCTCGAGCTCGATCCCGACTCCCGGGTGCCCGAGCGCCGCGCCGTGCTCGCCCCCTACCCGGAGGGCCGCGGGTGAGCGGCCGCCGGCTCGCGGCCCCGGTCGCCGCGTCGGTCCGGCCCGACCCTGCGGGGATCCCCCGGACCGTGGCCGGGGTCGCGGTCGACTGCGTGCTCGAGGAGTGGGTCGTGGAGGATCGCTGGTGGACCGGGCTTCCGGTGCGGCGGCGCTATTTCGAGCTCGCGCTGGTGGACGGCCGAAACCTGTCGGTCTTCCGCGACCTGGTCTCCGGCGGCTGGTTCCTCCAACGCGGATAGCGCCGAGAGCCCGACCTCAGCCGCCCTCGCGTGGGCGCTCCTCGGGCGGCGGGATGATCTCGAGGCCGGTGGCCACCGTGGCCCGCCCGCCTACCTCGTACTGGACGTCTACCGAGTCGTCCTTGCCGTAGCTGCCGAACAGGCCGAAGAAGATCGCGGCCCAGCGCCCGAGGCCGAGCCGCTCGCGCTCGAGCGGGCGGTCGAAGAGAAGCTCGCGGCCGACGCGCTCGTAGTCCCGCCCCTCGACCTGCGGAACGCCGTTGACGAACACCCGCAGCGGCGGCTTGGCGCCGGGGGGCAGGGGAACGCGCCAGACCGGCTTCACCGATCCCCCTCCGGAGCGATCGTCCGCCGCAGCGCGTCGTAGGGTGACTCGCCGGCTCGCTGCTCGATCAGCCTTCGGCGCAGACGACCCTCGAACGCCTCCGCCGAGCCGTCGCCCCGGACGTCGACCCCGGCCCGCACCCGTCCCGGGCCGGCGAGCTCGATCCGCGCCACCACCTGCTGCACCGGGTCGATCCGGCGCATCAGCCGCCCCCCGACCGGCCGGGTCCTCGCCGTGCGCTCGAGCTCGCGCGCCTGGGCTTCGAGCGCGGCCAGCGCGCCGTCCAGATCGTCGAACGTCTGGCGCTCGACCTCGGGACCGCGGCGAACGGTGAGCCGGTAGCCGGCCACTACCAGCCGGCGATGTCGTCCTTGGCGATCAACCGCTCCGGCCGCAGGCGCACGAGGAGCTCGCCCGGAACCGCGTTCCGCCTGCCGTACTCCTCGCCCTGATCGCGGCCCATGTAGCGCTCGGCAATCCGCGTGGCCCAGAGCAATAGCTGGTCGAGGTCCTCGCTCGCCTCCGCGCGCCCGCGGACGTGGACGTACGCGAACGGCGGGCGCTCGTCGTCGACGCAGAGCGACACCCGGCCGTCGCGGAGGATGTGGCGACCCTTGACCGAGTCCCGGGCGGTGGTGAACACCACCTCGTCGCCGTCGAGCACGAACCACACCGGCACCACGTGGGGATGGCCGTCGCGGGCCAACGAGGCGAGCTTGCCGGTGCGCGTGCCCTCGAGCATGAAGGCGCGCGCCTCCTCCGCGCTCATGTCGCGCGGCATCAGCCGCCGATTGCCGACATCGTCCGCGGGGGCGGGCGGAAGCCCGGCTCGCCCACGTGATGCTTCAGCTCCTTGCGCCAGACCGCGTCGCGGAGGATTCGCTCGAGCTCGTCGTCCGAGGCGCCGGAGCGCAGCGGCTCCCGCAGGTCGGTCTCGTGCAGCGAGAAGAGGCAGGTGCGGAGCTTGCCGTCGGCGGTCAGCCGGATGCGGTTGCAGTCGGCGCAGAAGGGCTCCGACACCGGGTTGATGAAGCCGATCTCGCCCTGCCCGTCCCTGAAGCGGTAGACCCGGGCGGTGGCGTGGGGCTCCCGCGGGACCTCCTCGAGCGCGTACACCCGGTCGATCATCGCGCGAAGCTCCCGGCCGCTCAGCACGTCGTCCGGCCGCCAGGCGCGGTCGCCGTCGAGCGGCATGAACTCGATGAAGCGGACCTGGTAGGCGGTCGAGCGGGCGAACTCGGCGAAGCGGACCGCCTCGTCCTCGGTGAAGCCGCGCATGGCCACCGCGTTGACCTTGATCGGCCGGACCTCGGGGTGGCGGGCGATCGCCTCGAGTCCCCCTAGCACCCTCGGCAGGGAATCGCGCCGGGTCATCTGGAAGAAGCGGTCGCGCTGGAGCGAGTCGATCGACACGTTGACCCGCTGGATCCCGGCCTCGACCAGGGCGTCGGCGTCGCGCTCGAGCAGGTAGCCGTTCGTGGTCAACGACAGGTCGTGTACGCCGTCGATACGCGCGAGCATCGCCACCAGCTTGGGGAAGTCGCGCCGCACCAGCGGCTCGCCGCCGGTGAGCCGGATGTCCTCGACGCCCATCTCGGCGAGGAGCCGCACGAGCCGCTCGATCTCCTCGAAGCGCAGGACCTCGTCGCGCTGGAGCCACGGCAAGCCCTCGGCCGGCATGCAGTACTGGCAGCGGAAGTTGCAGCGGTCGGTGACCGAGACCCTGAGGTCGGAGATCCGGCGGCCGTGGCCGTCGAAGAGGGGTGCCCGCCGCATGCCTCGAAGGTTACCCAGGAGGTGACCGCGCAACCCCGGCCGCTCGCCGGCACGGTAGGTTGGCGTGGTGGCCCCGGAATCCCCTCCGCGTGCCGCCGAGCGCCCGGGCGGGGCGCTCCGCGAGGTGAGGTTGGCCGCGCCCACCCGCGGGAACAGCAGGCTCGAGGCTCTGCTCGAGCGGGCCGCCGGCGACCAGCAGGTCAAGGGCTGGTGGTACATGCAGCAGGTCACCGCCGAGCGCCTCGGCATGTCGGACCACTCGTGGGTGCACGTCCGCATCGTCGTCAACATCGCCCTGCGCCTGTTCCGGCTGCTGGATCGCCACGGCGTCGAGCCGGCGATGGTCAGCGCTCACGGGATGCGCCCTCACGATGCCGAGGTGGTGCTAGCCGCCGCCTGCCTGCTGCACGACGTGGGAATGTCGGTCCACCGGACCGACCACGAGGAGTACAGCCTGTTCCTCGCCGCCGACAAGCTCCCGTCGCTCCTCGCCGACCTCTACGACGAGCCCGAGCGAACGGTCGTCGTCTCCGAGGCCCTGCACGCGATCATCGGCCACCGGCGGCGCGGCGACCCGATCACGGTGGAGGCCGGCGTCGTCAGGGTCGCCGACGCGCTCGACCTCGCCAAGGGCCGCTCGCGCGTGCCGTTCGAGACGAGGCGTCCGAACATCCACCTGCTGTCGGCGGCAGCCATCGACGAGGTCACGATCGAGCCCGGCGAGGACCGGGCGGTGTCGATCGAGATCGCCATGAACAACTCGGCGGGGATCTTCCAGGTGGACGAGCTCCTCGCCACCAAGCTGCGCGGCTCGGGCCTCGAGGAGCACGTCGAGGTCGTCGCCCGCATCGACTCCGAGCACGAGAAGCGCCTCGTCCCGGTGTTCCGGATCTAGCGCTCGAACGGCGTCAGCTCGGCCTCAACCGGCCGTCACCTCGGAGGGACTGGGCGCCTTGGCTTCGATATGCGAAGTCGAGGCGCCCCAACCCCCCTCGCCCGGGCTCGCCTGCGCTTACGATGAGTAAGCTTGGCGGCCGATGAATGGCCCCGCGCCCACGATGGAGCTCCTGTGGTGGGAGGGCTGTCCCTCCTGGCCCGAGGCGCTCGAGATGCTGCGCGAGGCGGCCGCAGAGCACGGGCTCGATCCCGAGGGGATCGAGATGATCCACGTGACGACCGACGCCGAGGCCGAGCGCCGACGCTTCGTGGGGTCGCCCACCATCCGGGTCGGCGGAGAGGAGCTTCAGCCGCCGCCGCCCGGCGAGCCGTTCGGGCTCACCTGCCGCGTCTATCGTCGTCGGGACGGGCGAGTCTCGCCCATCCCCGACCCCGAGGACCTCCGAGAGCTGCTCCGCAGAGCGACGAACGACAGGAGAAAACGATGACCGAAGCGACCGAGACCACCGGCCTGAAGGGTGGCGGGCCGGCGCCCTCCTTCGCGCTGCCCGACACCGAGGGGGCCACCCACTCGCCGCCCGACGATGCGCCGGCCACGGTGGTGGTCTTCACCTGCAACCACTGCCCCTACGCGCTGGCTTGGCACGATCGGCTCGTGGCGGTCGCCCGAGACTACGCCGACCGCGGCGTGCGCTTCTTCGCGATCAACCCGAACGACGCCGAACGCTATCCGCGCGACTCGTTCGACGCGATGCGCGAGCGCGTTCGCGCTGACGGCGGCTGGCCGATGCCCTACCTCCGTGACGAGTCGCAGGAGGTGGCCCGCGCCTACGGAGCGAGGGTGACCCCCGATGTGTTCGTGCTCGACGGCGAGCGGCGGCTGCGCTACCGGGGCGCCCCCGACGGCGATTACGACGACCCGGGCCAGGACGCCGCCTGGCTGCGCCAGGCGCTCGACGCAGTGCTCGAGGGGCGCGAGCCCGACCGACCGGAGACCCAGCCGGTCGGCTGCAGCGTGAAGTGGAAGCCGTAAT
>DASQXU010000208.1:0-3048 GCA_035639555.1 Thermoleophilaceae bacterium | reverse complement strand
CAGATCTCGTCGGCGAAGCGCCCGGAGGGGAACCGGATGCGCGCTGTCTCGACATAGGGCGGCGCCCCGCGCGGGATGCGCTTCTGGTAGAAGGCGTCGCCGCCGCCCTTCTCGCGCGTCGAGAGGACCATGCCCGGGTGCACGCCCTTGGGCCAGCGCTCGAGCGTCGTCGGCCGTTCACGGAGGGCGCGCATGATCCCCGGGGCGACGGCGAAGTAGTACTCGACCACCTGAAGCTTCGTGACCGGGAGGGTCCCGTCGGTCGGCGGGAAGATCACGCGCTCGGGATTGGAGACGCGAAGGGTCCGTCCGCCTGCGTCGATCTCGATGGCGGGGTCGGGCACGCGTTGGACGCTACCGGGTGTCCCGCCCGGGGCCAGCGGTCGCGCTCGCCGTGATTTCGAGCTCCGGCCTCCCCGCCTTCGGTCGCCGCAGAGCGTCCAGCAGCAGTGGCAGCGACCGCCGCAGCTCCCGTCTCCAGTAGGGCCAGGCGTGCGTACCGCGCCCGTAGGCGTCGAAGTGGACGGGCATGCCAAGCCGGCGCAGCCGATCGACGAACGCGACGCTCTGGGGGAGCAGGGCCCGCTCTAGCTGCCGCGCCTGGGCCGTGGTCGTCGGCCCGTCGAGCGGCCCGGGCTGTCCGTCGCCGGCGGAAACGAACAGGTCCACCCCGCGGAGCTTTGACGCCAGGTCGTAGGGGTTGTGGGCCGCCCAGACGGCGGCCTGCCCGCGGGGGTCGCCCCACAGGGCGGCCGGATCCTCGCTGAACGCGCGCAGCAGGTTCTGGATGAGCGTCGGACCCGAGATGGGAGGGCCCATGTAGCGGGTGTCGAGCAGCCCGCTGTAGGAGGCGGCCGCCCGGAACATGCCGGGGTGGCGTGCCGCGTACGCCATCGCCCCAAGCCCGCCCATCGACACGCCGGCCACCACGCGGCTCTTCGCGGCGCGCCAGTCGCGCTCCAGCAGCCGGCGGAGCTCGGTCAGGTGGAACGTCTCCCACCGCGGCGCCCCACCGCGGCCGCCGTTGTACCAGTCGGAGTAGAAGCCGACCCGTCCTGCCTCCGGCATGACCACCAGCAGGTGGCGCACCTCGGGGAGCTCCTCCAGATCGGTGGAGCGGGTCCAGCTCCGGTAGCTGTCGCAGCAGCCGTGTAGCAGCCACAGCACGGGCCAGCGCCGGTGCGGCTCGGCCCGGTAGCGGACAGGCAGCAGCAGGCGAGCCTTCGCCCTACGGCCGAGCGCCGGCGAGTCGATCGTGAGGTCGCGCAGCCTCGGGCCGAGCGCCCGGACGCCAACCACGCGGGCGGTTCGGTTCGTCGGGCCGGAGTCACAGGCGGCAAGGCCCACGGTGAGAAGGGCGACGACCGCCACGATCGCCGCGACACCCAGAGCGCGAAGCGACTGAGCGCGAGCACGGAGAGCGGGATCATCCACAGCCAAGTAAGGGCGCGCAGGTTCTCAGCGGAGCGTCTTGCGGAGGTAGACGAGCCGGGCCTCTCCGTGCATTCGCCGGTCGTACTCGACGTAGCCGATCCGCGCGTAGAGCGCGAGGTTCTCGCTCATGCCCTCGTGGGTGTAGAGGTAGATCGAGTCGAATCCCGCGCGCCGCGCCTCGGCCTCGGCGCGCTCGAGGAGCGCTCTCCCGACCCCCGTCCCCTGACGGGGAGGATCCACGGCGACGTTGTCGACCCCGAACCCCTCGTCACCGACTCCGAGGACGATCAGGCCGGCGATCTCGCCTCCGCGCTCGGCGACGATCACCTGCTGCTTGCCGACGACGTCGGCGTAGTCGTCGGACATCGGCCTCGGCCGGCCGCCGATGCGCTCGACGTAGTGTCCGTAGGCCGCCCGGACCAGCTCGGTCAGCCTCGGGACGTCCGCCGGCGTCGCCGGCCGGAGCAACAACTCGCCTCCTCGGGCCACCTCAGGTGCGCGTGAGCTGCTCGAGGGCCCGGACGCGCTGACCGAGCGCCTTCCGTTCGCTCTCGTCGATCCAGCTACGGTCGATGCCCGCCTCCACCCGGAACGCCGGCTGGCGATGATCGTCGATCCGGTCAACCGCGATCTCGATCGCCACGTATTCGGGAGCGCTGGGCAGTGGCTCAGCGACCACCTGGGCGCGACCGCCCGCCGTGAACGCGAGGTCACCCTCGGCGAGAATCAGCAGCGCCACCCTGGGTTCCGCGCGAAGCCGCGCCAGCGATCCGCGATCGCGATGGAGGCTCAGGAGGATCCGACGATCTCCGGCACGGACGGGGGCCGAGATCGGGATCGCATGGGGGCCGTCGCCAACCGTGGCAAGGACGCCGACCGTCCTGAGCGGCCACTGGGGTAGGGCTTCGAGCTCGGGATGAACGTCGGGCGATGACACCGCAGACCTCCTTGGTTAGTGGGCTCGGGGCAGGACGATCGGGTGGGCGCGAAAAGGACACCCGGTTGCGTCGGCTAGACGGCCGAGCGGATGAACTCCGCATAGGGCAGCTGCGGCTGCCCCGTGAGCTCCGGGATGTCCGCTGAGATGGCGGCGAAGCGCCCCTCCCGAACCGAGGCGAACATGCTGCTGAACGCCTCGATCAACCAGTCGGGCGCCGGGTCGGCGGCAGGCCTCCGCCGGGACGCCGCGTGGTCGAGCGCCACATAACGGAGCCGGCGCCCAGTCGCCGCTTCGGTGATGCGGCTGACCTCGCCCGCGGTGAGCGCGGCCGGACCGGTCAGGTTGATGATTCCCTCCCGCCGAGTGACGGCTGCTACGGCGAGGGCACGCGCGGCATCGTCGCGGCTCAGCAGCGACATACTGCCGACGCCGGCCGGAAGCGCGAGCGTGCCCTCGTCGAGCGCCGGCGCGATCCAGGTCGAGACGAAGAAGTCGGCGAAGATCGACGTCCGGGCAACGCAGTGACGGAGGCCGGACTCGGCGATTAGCGCCTCCGTCTCTCGATGCACCGCCGCGTAGTAGAACCGGGAGTGCGGCGAGACATCGACGATGCTGGTGTACACGACATGGTCGACACCCGCGTGGACGGCCGCGGCAACTACCTGCTGATGGTG
>DASQXU010000207.1:0-9716 GCA_035639555.1 Thermoleophilaceae bacterium | reverse complement strand
TCCGCTGCACCGCCTGGCGGTGGCCGGCATCGACCGCCGCCACCCGCTGCGGGCGGCGCGCGCGCTGCTGCTCGCCGCACGGGCCGCCGGCGAGGCGCGCCGCCTGCTGCGCGTGCTCGAGCCCGACGCCGTGCTCGGCGGCGGCGGCTACGTGTCCGGTCCGGTCGGCCTGGCCGCGCGCTCGCTGGGCCTCCCGCTCGGGCTGTGCGAGGCCGACAGCCACCTCGGCGTGGCCAATCGCATGCTCGCCCCCCTCGCCGCCCGGGTGTTCCTCTCTTTCCCGGTCGCCGAGCGCACGGGAGCGAAGTACCTGGTCACCGGCCGGCCGGTGCCGCCGGAGACCGGCCGCGTCGACCGCCGAGCCGCCCGCGCGCGGCTCGGGATCGCAGCGGATCGTCCCTGCCTGCTCGTGTTCGGAGGCTCGCTCGGCGCCCGCCGGCTCAACTGGGCGGCGCTCGAGGCGTTCGGCGCCGACGCCCCCTGCTCGGTGCTCCACGCCGCCGGAAGGCGCGACTACGAGGAGCTGCGGGGGCGCCTGCGCGCCCTCGGCGACCGCCCCCACTACCACCTCCACGCCTACATCGAGCCGTTCGCCGAGGCCCTCGCCGCGTCCGACCTCGCGGTGGCACGGGCGGGCGGCTCGGTCCTCGAGCTCGCCGCGGCCGGGGTCCCCGCGGTGCTGGTCCCCTACCCCCACGCCACCGCCGACCATCAGACCACCAACGCCCGCTACATGGAGGCGGCGGGCGCGGCGGTCGTCGTGGCCGACCGCGCGCTCGACGGGCCGCGGCTGGCCCGCGAGGTGGCCGCCCTGTTGCGCACGCCGACGCGGCTCGCCGCGATGGCCCGGGCGGCCCGAGCGGCCTCGCGGCCGGACGCCGCCGAGCGGATCGCCGACGAGACCCTCGCCCTCGCCGCGCGGCGCTGACTCCGAGCGGCCGCGCCGACCCGCGGGGTATCGTCGGCGGCCGATGAGCGAGCGTCCCTTCGCCAAGCGGCGATTGCACTTCATCGGCATCGGGGGCGCCGGGATGAGCGGGCTCGCGCTCGTCGCCCGCACCCTCGGGGCCGAGGTGAGCGGCTCCGACCGGGCCGACTCCCCGTATTGCCGGCGCCTGCGCGAGCGCCGGATCGAGCCGGTCATCGGGCACGACGCCGGCAACCTCCCGGCCGGCGCCGAGGTCGTGGTCTCGACCGCGATCCCCGAGGACAACCCCGAGCTCGCGGCCGCCCGTCAGCGGGGCGCCCGGATCCTCCACCGGGGCGAGCTGCTCGGGGAGGTCTCGTCGCTCAAGCGGGCGATCGCGGTCGGCGGGACACACGGCAAGACGACCACCGCCGCGATGGCCGCGCACGCCCTCGCCGCCCGCGGGCGCGACCCCGCCTTCCTGATCGGCGGCGAGCTTCGCTCGCCCCGCACCAACGCGGCCTGGGGCGAGGGGGAGTGGCTCGTGGTCGAGGCCGACGAGTCCGACCGCTCGTTCCTGAGGCTCGCCCGCGAGGTCGCCGTAGTGACCAACGTCGAGCTCGACCACCACTCGACGTTCCGCAGCCTGGCCGAGCTCGATTCGGCCTTCGCCGAGTTCACCGGCCCGGCCGCGGTGCGGGTGCTCGGCCCCGACCTCGAGCTGCCCGGCCGCGGAGAGCTCGTGCGGTTCGGTATCGGCGCCGGCCAGCTGCGGGCCGAGCAGGTCGAGCTCAGGCCGCTCGGGTCGAGCTTCCGGGTTGGGACGGTGCGGGTCGAGCTCGCGATCCCGGGCCGGCACAACGTGCTCAACGCGCTGGCGGCGCTCGCCGCCTGCCGCACGGCCGGTCTCCCGCTCGGCGAGGCGGCCGCCGCGCTCGCCGACTTCACCGGCGTCGTCCGGCGCTTCGAGGGCCACGGCCAGACGCCGACGGGCGCGCTGATCTTCGACGACTACGCCCACCACCCGACCGAGGTCCGGGCCACGCTCGAGGCCGCACGCTCGCTCGGTCCGCGCCGGCTCGTCGCCTGCTTCCAGCCGCACCTCTACTCGCGCACCCGCCCGCTGGCGCGCGACTTCGGTCGGGCGTTGGCGCTGGCCGACCTCGTGGTGGTCCTCGACGTCTACCCGGCGCGCGAGCGGGCGGCCGACTTCCCCGGGGTGTCGGGCCTGATGGTCGCCCAGGCCGCGGCCGACGCGGCCGGCGGGCGCCCGGTCTGGTGGCTGCCCACCATGGACGACGCGGAGCGGCTCCTCTCCTCCGAGCTCGGCGAGGGCGACGTGCTCCTGACCCTCGGCGCCGGAGACGTGGACCGGCTGGCCCGGCGGCTGGCGGGCGACCGCGCGGAGGCTGCGTGAGGGCACCCCCCGGAGTCGAGCGGGACTATCCACTCGCCCGCCTCACCACCGTCCGCACCGGCGGGCCGGCCGACTTCTTCGCGCGCGTCGAGAGCGACGGGCGCCTGCGGGAGCTGCTCGGCTGGGCCGACGCCCGCGACCTCGAGGTAGGAGTGGTCGGCTCCGGCTCGAACCTGCTGGTATCCGATGAAGGCTTCCGGGGGCTCGTGCTGAAGCTCGACGGCGCGCTCGCGACGATCGAGCGCGACGGCAACCGCCTGCGCTGCGGTGGGGGCGCCCGCCTGCCCCAGGCCGCCGCCCGCGCCGCCCGGGCCGGGCTCTCGGGCCTCGAGTTCGGGGTCAACATCCCGGGCACGGTGGGCGGCGCGGTGAAGATGAACGCGAACGCCTACGGGGGCGAGCTCGGTCGGGTGCTCGAGTGGGTGGAGGTGGCGGCGCCGGGTGGCGCCGAGCGCCGCCCCCCGGGCGAGCTCGGGTTGGGCTACCGCCGCTCGAACCTCGGCCCGCGCGAGGTCGTGGCCCGCGCGTCGTTCGCGCTCGACCCCGCTGATCCCGACGCGGTGCGGGCCACGCTGGCCGACATGAGGGCCGCCCGCAAGGCGGCGCAGCCCTCGGGCATCAAGACCTTCGGCTCTACGTTCAAGAACCCCGAGGACCGCCGGGCCGGCGGGCGCAGCGCCGGCGTCCTCCTCGATGAGGCCGGCTGCCGCGGGCTCCAGATCGGCGGGGCGCGCTTCTCGGAGAAGCACGCCAACTTCGTCGAGAACCGGGGCGACGCCACGACCGCCGACGTCGTCGCGCTGATGGCCGAGGGCCGGCGCCGCGTGCGGGAGCGCTTCGGGGTCGAGCTCGAGCCCGAGGTCCAGCTCCTCGGCGAGGTCGACGGCCGGGAGCGGCTCCGATGAGGTCGGCCACCCTCGTCGCCCGGCTACGCCCGCTGCCCCGCCGCCTGGCGCTGCCACGGCCCGGTCCCGTCCTCCGGCGCCGCCTGATGGTGCTGGCGGCCGTGGTTGGAGTGATCGCCGGCGCCTACTTCCTGTGGCTGCGCGACTCGGGCCTCGTCCGGGTCGAGCGGGTCACGATCACCGGCCTGACCACCCGCGACGCCGGCGCCCTTCGCCGGGCGCTGACCTCCGAGGCCCGAACCATGACGACCCTGCACGTCCACCCGGAGCGCCTGCGCGACGCGCTGGCCGGCGCGCCCGCCGTGGCCACGCTACGGGTCGAGACCGACTTCCCGCACGGACTCCGGATCACGGTGGTCGAGCACCGGCCGGTGGCGGTCGCGCTGGCCGGCGGCGGTCGCGTACCGGTGGCGGCCGACGGCCGCCTGCTCCGCGGCCTGCCGACTCGGGCCCGGCTCCCGGCGGTGCGGGTCTCCGGCCCGCTGCCGGCCGCCCGGCTCCGGGCGCCCCCGCTACTCGATGGCCTGCGCGTCGCCGCCGCCGCGCCACGGCCGCTGCTCGCCCGGGTGCGAAGCCTCGGCCCGGTGCCGGGCCGGGGGCTCGTCGCCCACCTCCGGGCCGGGCCGGATCTCGTCTTCGGAAGCCCCACCCGGCTGCGCGCCAAGTGGATCGCCGCCGCGCGGGTGCTCGCCGACCCATCGGCCGCGGGGGTGTCCTACGTCGACCTGCGCCTGCCCGAGCGACCGGCGGCCGGGGGCGCCTCCGCCTCCACTCCGGTCGCCCCTCAGGGCCCCTGAGCACCTTCGAGGTTCGCTTGAGGGTTTAGGCAGTCTCGACCCCAAGTCGAGAGTTCGGCCCTCCGGCGATTGCAGGGTTTGTTGCGCGAAGGTTTGACATAACCGCAGAAATCCGCCTACAGTGCCGAGTCGGCGGCGATCCTTGCGGCGTCACGACCCTCGATGATCGCTTGAGCCTCGCGCCCTTGGACGGGCGCCCAGACGTTCGCAGGAGCCACCGAGCACACGACAGGCAAGGACCGAGCGATGGACACCGGGAGCTATTTGGCGGTCATCAAGGTCGTCGGCATCGGCGGCGGCGGCACGAACGCGGTGAACCGGATGGTCGACGCGGGCCTCAAGGGCGTCGAGTTCATCGCCGTGAACACCGACGCCCAGGCCCTCCAGATGTGCGACGCCGACATCAAGCTCCAGATCGGCGACCAGCTGACCCGCGGGCTGGGGGCCGGTGCGAACCCGGAGATTGGCTACGGCGCCGCCAATGAGAGTCGCGACGAGCTGAAGGAGGCGCTCAAGGGCGCGGACATGGTGTTCGTCACCGCGGGGCAGGGCGGCGGGACCGGGACCGGCGCGGCGCCGGTGATCGCCGAGGTCTCGAAGCAGGAGATCGGCGCCCTGACCGTCGGCGTCGTCACCAAGCCGTTCGAGTTCGAGGGCAGCCAGCGAATGCGGCAAGCCGAGGAGGGAATCGACCGCCTCCGAGAGCAGGTCGACACGCTGATCGTGATCCCGAACGAGAAGCTGCTGGGAGTGGTCGAGCGGCGCACGTCCATCCTCGACGCCTTCCGCGAGGCCGACAACGTGCTGCGCCAGGGCGTCCAGGGGATCACCGACCTGATCACGACCCCCGGTTTGATCAACCTGGACTTCGCCGACGTCCGTACGATCATGCACGAGGCCGGCTCGGCGCTGATGGGCATCGGAGAGGCGAGCGGCGAGAACCGCGCGGTCGAGGCCGCGAAGAACGCCATCTCGAGCCCCCTGCTCGAGCAGTCGGTCGAAGGGGCCACCGGGATCCTGCTGAACATCACCGGTGGTACCGACCTGGGGCTGTTCGAGGTGAACGAGGCGGCGGAGGTCATTCAGGGCGCCGCCGACACGAACTCGAACATCATCTTCGGCGCGGTGGTCGACGACTCGCTCAGCGACTTCGTGCGGGTGACCGTGATCGCCACCGGCTTCGAGGGGCGGCGTCGCGTCCCGCTGTTCGCCGAAGAAGCGGCCGGCCGCCGCCGCGAGCCCCGCCGCCGGGACGTGGCCCTGGACGAGGGCGAGCGGAGCTCGCTCGAGATCTCCGAGGACGAGATCGACGTCCCGTCGTTCCTGAAGGAGTAGGCGCCCGACCGCTCAGCGCGCCCCGAAGGTGGGCGTGCCTCCGCCGCCGGGGCGCTGCAGGATGACGGCGCCGTCGCCCACGTGGCCGAGCTTCCGGACCAGGAAGTCCGGGGTCAGCCGCACCGGCGCCGTGGCCCGAAAGCGCTTGACCGCGAAGTCCGGGACCTGGGCCTTGCGGTCCAGCCGGAAGCCGCGGATCGGTCGCTGCGTGATCTTGGCGCTCGAGAGGTTGCAGGCCGACCCCCACCAGCAGACGTGCCCGGCCGGCACCCGTGGGGCCACGACGACGAGCTCGCGCACGCGCGCCGCCTGGCTGCCGTAGATGTGCGTCATGCCCGGCTGGTAGATGAAGAGCGGGACCAGCGCCCTGTAGTGCTCGAGCACCAGCATCCGAGGCTCGCGCGCCGGCCCGAGGAAGGCGCTGACCGCCCGCCAGTCCGGGCGCTGGACGGCGCGGACGGTGTCCACCCTCAGGTCGGCGGCCACGAACGCCACGCACGCGACGAACGCCGCCACCGCGCCCACCCGAGGCGCCCGGGTGGACGCCATCCCGACGGCCACAAGCAGGGCTAACGGGACCCACGAGACGATCACGTCGCGGGTGAGGAACTCGTCCCGCCCGGCGCCGACCAGAACGAGCGCCAGGACGATCGGGCTCAGGCCGAGGACGGCGGCCGCGAGCGCCGCCCGTCGCTCGGCGTGCCGCCCGAGGGCCACCAGTCCCAGGGCGACCGCCACCGCCGCGCCGGACACGGCGACGAGGAGGGGGGACTGGGCGAAGCCGACGAGGAACTGCCCGCCGAGCTGGCGGAGCCTGAGGCCGAGCGGGATCTCGGCGATCCAGCTCGTGTGACCGGTCCGGAGCTGGGTGACGGCGAGCGGCAGGAGCGCCACGCCGCTCGCGATCACCGCGGCGACCGCCACGGCCGCGGCCGGGCGTCGCCGGTGGCGCCACAGGAGCCATGCGCCTTCGGGCGCGAGCGCGAGCACCGCCAGGTAGTGGGTGGCCAGGGCGGCGATGGCGACGGCGGCCCAGGCCGCGAGCCAGCCGGCGCGCGGGCTTCGCAGCGCGCGCAGCAGCACGAGGAGCGAGAGCGCGGCCACGAACGCGAGCGCGGCGTAGGCGCGGGCCTCCTCCGAGTACCAGACGAGCAGCGGGCTGGTGGCGGTCAGGGCGGCGGCCACGAGCGCGGCACGGCGCGAGGCCAGCTCGCGGCCGATCAGGTAGACGACCGGGACGGTGGCCGTGCCGACCAGGGCCGAGAGCGAGCGCAGGCCGGCCTCGCGGACGCCGAACAGCCTCGCCCAGACCCACGCCGCGCAGTAGTAGAGCGGGGGCGTCGACTCGCTGTGGGGGAGCAGCCTGAGCATGTGGCCGGGGGTGAGCCCGACCAGGTAGGCCGTGATCCCCTCGTCGTGCCAGTACGACTGGGTCCCGTCCCAGCCGAACCGCAGGGCGGCGCCGAGCGCGACCACCCCCGCGAGCGCAAACGCGGTCGCCGGCGGCCGGCCGAGTCGGGGCGCGGTGCTGACCTCCACGCCGGCTCACGGTAGCCTCCCAGCGCTTGCCGCCCGCCGCCGACACGCTACGCCGGACGCCGCTCTTCGAGCGCCACCTCGAGGCCGGCGCCCGGGTGGTGCCGTTCGCCGGCTGGGAGATGCCGGTGCAGTACGAGGGCATCCGGCAGGAGCACGTGGCCGTCCGCACCGCGGCCGGGGTCTTCGACGTCTCGCACATGGGCCAGGTCGAGACCAGCGGAGCCGGCGCCGAGGCCCTGCTCCAGCGGCTGCTGTCGAACGACGTGTCGAAGATGGCGGTAGGGGGCGCGCAGTACTCGGTCCTCTGCCGCGAGGACGGCGGGGTGCTCGACGACCTGTTCACCTACCGCCTGGCCGAGGATCGCTACGTGACCGTCACGAACGCCGCCAATCACGAGCGCGACTTCGAGTGGTTCCGCCGCCACGCGGCCGGATCGGATGCCCAGGTCAGGGACGCCCGCGACGACTACGCGATGCTCGCGGTCCAGGGGCCGACCGCCCGCGCCGCGGTGGAGCGGCTGGCCGACGGCGAGCTGCCGCGGCGAATGCGCACGGCCGAGCTCGCGGTGGCCGGTCGCCGCTGCCTCGTCGCGGGAACCGGCTACACCGGCGAGAACGGGGTCGAGCTGCTGATCGCGCCGGACGACGCCGTCCACGTGTTCGACGCCCTGCTCGCCGAGGGCGTCGTCCCGGCCGGGCTCGGTGCGCGCGACACCCTCCGACTCGAGGTCTGCTTCCACCTCTACGGGAACGACCTCAGCGAGGACCGCAACCCGATCGAGGCCGGCCTCTCGTGGGTCTGCAAGCTCGAGACCGGGTTCATCGGCTCCGACCGGCTGCGCGGCTTCGAGCCGACCGAGACGCTCGTGCCGTTCGCCTTCACCGGGCCGGGCATACCCCGCCAGGGCAATCCGGTGCGGACGCCGGCCGGCACGGGGGTGGTCACGAGCGGCAGCTTCTCGCCCTGCCTCGGGACCGGGATCGGCATGGCCTACGCCCCCGTAGCCGCCGCCCAGCCCGGTGCCGCGATCGAGGTCGACGTCCGCGGCAGGCTCCGCCCGGCCGAGGTGAGAGAAAAGCCCCTCTATCGGAAGAAGGAGTAGGCGTGGCCGACGAGAGCTACCCGGATGAGCTGCTGTACCACCCCGAGCACGACTGGGCCCGCATCGAGGACGACGAGGCCACCTTCGGGATCACCTGGTACGCGCAGGACGCGCTCGGGGAGGTGGTGTTCTTCGACGCGCCGGAGGAGGGGACCCACGTGGCGCAGGACCAGGCCTACGCCGAGGTCGAGTCGGTCAAGGCTGTCTCCGACGTGTTCGCGCCGCTCTCCGGGGAGGTCGTCGCAGTAAATGCCGGGCTGGGGGACAACCCTGAGCGGATCAACCAGGACCCCTACGGCGAGGGCTGGATGATCAGGATCAGGCTGAGCGACCCGAGCGAGGCCGACAAGCTGCTCGATGCGGGGGCCTACCGCGATCTTCTGCAATCCTCGACCGGGTGACCCGCTACACCTCCGCCACCGATCAGGATCGCCGCCAGATGCTCGACGCCATCGGCGTCGGGTCGATCGAGGAGCTGTTCGCCGACATCCCCGAGCGGGTGCGCCTTAGGCGGCCGATCGAGCTGCCGCCGGGCCGCTCGGAGCAGGAGGTCTACGAGGAGCTCGCGGCCCTGGCCGCGCGGAATCGCCACTGCGAGGAGGAGGTCAGCTTCCTCGGGGCGGGCATGTACGACCACTACGTGCCGGCCATCGTCGACTCGATGCTCGCCCGCTCCGAGTTCCTCACCCCGTACACGCCCTATCAGCCCGAGGTCTCCCAGGGGACGCTCCAGGTGATGTTCGAGTACCAGACCGCGATGTCCGAGCTCACCGGGCTGCCGGTCTCGAACGCCACCCTCTACGACGGCCCCTCGGCCGCCGCGGCCGCCGCCTACGTGGCCAAGCTCGAGACCGCGCGGACGAAGCTGGTCGTCTCCCGCGGCCTCCACCCGCACTCGCGGGCGGCCCTTCGCACCCACGCCGCCGGCTACCGGATGGAGGTCGAGGAGGTCCCACTCGACGGCGAGGGCGCCACCGATCCCGGGGCCCTCGCCGGGGCGGTCGACGACGACACAGCCGCGGTCTTCGTCCAGCAGCCGAACTTCCTCGGCACGGTCGAGCGGCTCGGCGAGCTGGTCGAGGCCGGCAAGCGCACCGGCGCCCTCCTGGTCTGCGCCGCCGACCCGATCCCGCTGGGCGTGCTCAGAGCCCCGGGTGAGCTCGGGGTCGACGTCTGCGTCGGGGAGGGGCAGTCGCTCGGCAACCGCCTCGACTACGGCGGGCCCTCGTTCGGCTTCATCTGCGCCGCCGAGCGCTACATCCGCAAGCTGCCGGGCCGGATCGCCGGCCAGACGCGCGATGCCGACGGCAAGCGCGGCTTCGTCCTTACCCTGCAGACGCGCGAGCAGCACATCAGGCGCGAGCGCGCCACCTCGAACATCACCACCGCGCAGACGCTGAACGCCCTGGCCGGGATCGTCTACCTGAGCTGGCTCGGCAAGCGCGGGCTGGTCGAGCTGGCCGAGCTCCTACTGCGGCGGACCCACTACGCGCGCGAAGCGCTCGGCCTCGAGCCGATCAACCAGGGCCCGGTCGTCCGGGAGTTCGCAGTGCGGGTCCCCGACCTCGACGGCCTGTTCGAGCGCGCCCGGGCCGAGGGCGTCAATCCCGGCTACCGGCTGGGGCGCGACTACCCGGAGTACCGGGACGGCCTGCTCGTGGCGATCACCGAGCGGCGGACCCGAGCCGACATCGACCGGCTCGCCGCCCTGGT
>DASQXU010000206.1:0-16542 GCA_035639555.1 Thermoleophilaceae bacterium | reverse complement strand
GCCACTCGAGCTCGAGCAGGAGCTCGCGGCGAACCTCATCGCACTGCTGCGCGGTGAACGGCTCGCCGTCCGCGTCGTGCGAGCACTTGATCGGGTGGACTCCCCTTCCGTTCAGGTCCTCGGTGATCCCCGTGAAGGCCGGCTTGGTGCTGCAGTAGCTCGCGCGGAATGTATGCACCTGCTGGCACCACGAACTGTCGGGCGTTTGATTGTCCGGCTCCGAGAACAGCACGTGGTCAGTGATCCAGCTGAGCGCGGCCTCATGTCCGTCGCTGCACGCCGCCGGGGGTACCGGCTTGTTGTCGGCTCCGAGCCCACAGGGCCAGTTCGAGCGGGGAAGCGCGGCTATGTCGGCCAGGTTGTACTCGAGCCCGAAGCCCAGGTCCGAGACCCGCGAACGCCACCGCCAGCCCTCGTCGAGACCGAGCCGCCCGCTCAGCTCGCCGGCCCCATCCGGCTTCGTCATCGGATAGCTCGCCTCCTGGGCGTCCGGCCACGAGCAGCCGCCGCATCCGACGAGCGCGTAGGGGCCCGAGCCGTCGAGCGTGTTGAAGACGTGCGGCGTGCCGCCGAGCGAGCCGATCGCGCGCGCGATGTCACCCCACGCCGGCGTCGTCGGCTTCGGGTTCCCGATGCTCTGGATGAGGACGAGGTGCCCCTGGTCCGACAGTTGCCGGAGCTTGGTCGCCATCTCCCCCTGGAGCGTCCGGTCCGAGCCGCCGCCTGCCGCGTTGACCACGAGCGTCGCGGGGGTGTCGGACATCGGCACGAGCGCGGTGCGGTCGAGCGCCAAGACCATGAACCCGGCTTGCCCTTGAGGCACGGGGTCGGACGTGAAAGTGGCCTCTCCCACGGTCATCTGCGCCCGCCGCGGCCCTCCGCCCGAGGCGTCCTTCGTCGCGATCTTCGGGCCGATCGGCGGCACCAGCGTGTAGTCGAAGTTGTTGTCGAGCTGCAGGTTGCCCTTGAGCTCGCCCGGCTGGTCGAGGTGCTCGGTCGGGTCGTGGCCGATGCTGCGGCCGTCGTTGACGAGGTCCGGCTTGGCCGGGTCCGGATTCGAGGTGCGTCCGACCACCGTCATCGCCGAGAAGCCCGCCGTCGAGTAGTTCGGGGGGAGCGGCGCGGCGACGCCGGGGTCGGCGGCCAGGAACACGAGGTAGCTGCGGCCGGTCTGGTGCGCCGTGCTGACGATGTCGGCGAGCTGCGGCTTGTAGTCGGCGAAGCCGAATCCTCCCGGGGAGATGCCGAACGCCCTGACTGGGGTCAGCGAGCAGCGGTCGAGGACGAGCAGGCCGACCTGTCCGCGGTAATACTGGTAGGTGGCGTCGCCCACGCGGAAGCCCGGGATACCGTTCTGCGTGTCGCGGGTGTCGAACACCGCGCCGCTGGGCGGAATGTTGGGCTGCACGCAATGGTCGACCGTGTCGCTTGAAGCCGGCGCGTGACGCCCGCGGCTCCGCACCGTCAACCTCAGGCGGTACCGTCCCGGCCGGCGGGGGACGAACGTCGGTCGCGCGCTGCCCCGGCGGAGGAGCCGCGGCGGCGGGCCCTTGGGGCGGCGCAGCACGCGCCAGCTGTACGACAGGCCGTGTCCGGGTCGATGGGAGCGCGACGCGCGCGCGTCGAGCCGAATGCGCGCCCGCGCCCGGATGCGACGGTCGCGCCCGGCGGCCGCGAGCGGACGGGATCGCGAGACGAAGACCACCCGGCGCGCGCGATCCCAGGTGCCGCTCTCCCGCCAGGCCGTGATCCTGAGGACGTTGCGGCCGAATCGCAACCCGTCGGCGGAGGTCAGCGGCCCGCGCCTGATCGCCCCGCCGGTCAGACCGCGGTCGGCGACGTGGCCGTTCAGGCGGACGCGCACTTTATCGACCCGACCGCGAAGCCGCACCCGCACGCCGAGCGTTCCGCTCGTGTGCAAGCGGCCTCCGCGGCGCTTCCCTCGCACGCGTACGCTAAGGAGCCTGGGCGCGCGCCGCCCCGCTACCACCCGTGATGAGTCGAAGTCGCGGCGTCCGCGGCGGTCGCCCGTCCGAATCACCAGGTGGTTCACCCCGGCGTGGAGGAGCCGGCGCGGGATCATCGCCCTGGCGCGGCCGCTCGAGATATGGAACCGGCGGCTGACCGGTCGCCGATCGAGCCATGCCCGCAGCTTCGTCGTGCCGCGGCGAAGCCTCACGACCACGCGCAGCCTGCGGCCGGTCGCGAGCGCCCCCGACCGTGGAGTCACGATCTGGGTTAGGTCCGCGAGCGGACCCGTGAACAGCGGGCTGGAGATATCGCCGCGGCCCTGGGCCGCGACGACCGACGGCGACTGCGGCAGGAGCAGGGCCGCGCACGCGAGCGCCGCGACGGCGACGGAGGAGAGGGCAGCGACGGGACGAATGCCGATCTGACCAAGCTAAGGGCCCCCGCCTCGCCACGTCCATGCCTGGTACCCCAATCTTTGCCCCTAACTTTTGGGCTCCGCTAGCGCCGGAAGGCGCAAGTCCCTGGAAGGGCCGGATGCGAGTTCTCTGCTCGAGCGCCACGCCGAGATCCAAGAGAGGATGTCACGCGCTGCCGCCCCCGAGGCCGTGCAGGGGGGCGGTCGTCGGGCTCAGCGGACCGAGCTCGGCAACCCAACCTCGCGGTGCGGCAAGCGGCGGGACATCCGGGGTCCGGCCGGCCGGTGAGCGCGAGCGGGCTTCCTTGCCGAAGCGGCGGCCACGGTGATGCTCGAGGCTGAAGCTTCTCGTTCGGTAGCGTCCGGGCGCGTGACCGCGCCCACGCCCGCGCAGATCGCGGCGCTCGCCGAGCTCGCGGGGCACCCATTGCCGCCCGACCGGGTCGGCCCGGCGGGGGAGGCCTTCGCGGCGGTGATCGCCCTCGCCGAGACCCTGGAGGACCTCCCGCTGGAGGGGGTTGAGCCGGTCCTCGGGCCAGCGCCTCCCTGACGACGCTTCCCAAGCGTGGACGCCCGAGAGCTCGAGCTCCTGACGATCACCGACGCTCGGGCGGCGTTGGCCTCCGGCCGGCTGTCGGCCGTCGAGCTAAGCGAGGCCGTGCTCGGGCGCATCGAGGAGATCGACCACGCGCTGAACGCGTACCTCCACGTCGACTCGGACGGCGCGCTCGCCCGGGCTCGCGCGGTGGACCGTGAGCCCGCCGGCGGGCCGCTCGAGGGGATCCCGGTCTGCGTCAAGGACGTCATCCACGTGGCGGGCCTCCCGACCACCGCGGGCGCGGCCGGCTGGCGGCGAATGCCGACGCAGGACGCCGGTGCGGTCGCGCGCCTGCGCGCGGCCGGGGCGGTGATCGTCGGCAAGGGCAACACGAACGAGTTCGCCTACGGGATCGACGGGCGCAACCCCCACCACGGCGACTGCTGCAACCCGCACGACCCCGCGCGGGTCTCCGGCGGATCCAGCGCGGGGCCGGCGGTGGCCACCGCCGCCGGGATGGCGCTCGCCGGGTTGGGCACCGATACCACGGGCTCCATCCGCGTCCCCGCCGCGCTGTGCGGGCTGGTCGGGATCCGACCGACCATCGGGCGCGTGTCGCGCGCCGGCGTGGTCCCCCTGGCGTGGTCCTACGACACCGTCGGCCCGCTCGCGCGCACCGTCGAGGATGCGGCGATCCTGCTCGGCGTGCTCGCCGGCCACGACCCCGCCGATCCGGTCTCCTCCGACCGTCCGGTCCCCGACTACCGGCCCGGAGAGGATCCCGAAGTGCGGGGCCTCCGGCTCGGCCTCGCCGAGGAGCTCGCCGAGCTCGCCGAGCCGGAGGTCGCAGCCGCCGTCCACCGCGCCGCCGGTCGGCTCGCCTCGCTCGGCGCGGAGGTCGTGGAGCTGCGCTTCGCGCGGCTCCGCCACGCCGCCGCGATCCACCGGGTGGTCCAGGTGGCCGAGCCGTCGCAGGTCCACGCCCCCTGGTTCGAGGAGCAGCGCGAGCGCTACTCCGAGCCGGTCCGGCGCCTGCTCGAGGCCGGTTTCCTGATTCCCGCGACCCGCTACCTGGCCGCCCAGCAGGCCCGGCGGCTGCTGATCGACGACGTGGCCACCACCATGACCGGCGTCGACGCGCTGCTCGCCCCGACCACACCGGTGGCCGCCCCGCCGCGGGACGCCTCCGCCGTCCTCCTCGATGGCGAGCCCCAGGACGTCACTCTGGCCCTGCTCGCCTGCGTCCTGCCGATCAGCCAGCTGGGCTGGCCCGCGCTCTCGGTGCCGATCGGGGCCGGCAACGGCCTGCCCCTCGGAGTGCAGCTGGTCGGGCGCCCGTACAGCGAGCCCTTGCTCCTGCGGATCGCCGCGGCAATCGAGCGCTCGCTTCCTTGGACCGAGCGCCGGCCACGCGAGGCGGTCGGGGGCTCAGATTGAGCTAGCGTGGCCGAGGCCCGTCACCCACGAGAGGAGATGCCCGTGTCGCCCAGCCGCGCCCCTACCCTGATCCTCGGCCCGAGCGAGGGCGGCTCCGTGCAGATCGGTGGGCTAGCGGCGCGGTTCATGGTCGACGGGGAGACATCGGGCGGCGGCTTCGCGCTCGTCGAGCATCCGATCGCGCCGCGGTCGCTAGCCGCCCCGATGCACGTCCACGAGCGCGAGGACGAGTACAGCTACGTCGTCGAGGGGGAGGTCGGTTTCCAGGTCGGCGACCAAGTGGTGGTGGGCCGCCCCGGCGATCTGGCGTTCAAGCCGCGCCGCGTCTGGCACGCCTTCTGGAACCCGGGTGATGCGCCGGCGCGCCTGCTCGAGATCATCTCGCCCGCCGGCTTCGAGCGCTACTTCGAGGAGCTCGCGCCGTTGCTCGCCCCCGAGGGACCGCCGGACGTGCGGGCGGTGCGGGAGCTCCAGTCGCGCTATCGCATGACCATGGACATGGGTTCGGTCGAGCGGCTCGTGAGCGAGCACGGCCTCCGGGCTGAGCCGCTCGACTGAGGCTGCTATCTTGCTATCGGCATAGCAAATGACCGCTGGTGGAGACACCACACCGCTCTACGTCCGCCTCCCCGCGAGCGAGGCCGAGAAGCTCGACCGAGCCGCGTTCGCGCTCCGGGCGCCGAAGCAGGACATCGTCGCCGGCCTCCTCGCCCGCTACGTCGATCCCGCCTCGTCCGAGGGGCTCGAGAGCCTCCGCGAGCTCGGCGTGGTCGGGCGCTCCGCACGGGGCTCGGGGGGCGCGCGGCGGGTCACGATCGAGACCCAGGACGACACCCTGACCGTCGGTCGCCACTCCTTCTTGCCGACCGAGGAGCCCGAGGTGCTTACCCTTTCGGAGGTGGCCGAGTTGCTGAAGGTGGATCTGAAGACGGTGGAGGAGCTCGCCGAGCGCGGCGAGCTCCCGGGCCGCCGCCTCGGCAACGAGTGGCGCTTCGCCCGGGTCGCCATGCTCGAGTGGCTCGCGGGGAGGGAGGGCTGATGCCCCTCGTCCCCATGGTCGTCGAGCAGGACTCGCGCGGCGAGCGCTCGTTCGACATCTACTCCCGCCTGCTGCGCGAGCGCGTGATCTTCCTCGGCGAGCCGATCGACGACCAGGTGGCGAACCTGGTCATCGCGCAGCTGATCCACCTCGAGTCCGACGACCCCGAGAAGGACGTCTCCATCTACATCAACTGCCCGGGCGGCTCGGTCTACGCCGGCCTGGCCATCTACGACACCATGCAGTACGTCAAGCCCGACGTGCAGACCACCTGTGTGGGGATCGCCATGTCGATGGGCTCGTTGCTGCTGGCCGGCGGCACGCCGGGCAAGCGCACCGCGCTTCCGAACAGCCGCATCCTGATCCACCAGCCCTCGGGCGGGTTCGAGGGCGTCTCCTCCGACGTCGAGATCCATGCCCGCGAGATCATCGACACCCGCCGTCGGATCGACGAGATCTACGCCCACCACACCGGCCAGACGGTCGAGCAGGTCCACGAGGACATGGAGCGCGACCGCTTCTTCCTTCCCGAGCAGGCCGTGGAGTACGGCCTGGTCGACCGGGTGCTCGAGAGCCGGTCGGCCTGAATCGGCGCCTCGAGGGCGCCTGAATCGCCCTCATATACTCGGCTGGTGCCCGTGCGGAGCGACCTCGAGCGTCGGACGACCGAGCTCCTGCAACGGTTGATTCGCTTCAACACCGTCAATCCCCCGGGCGCCGAGGAGCGGGCGCAACGCCATCTCGCCGAGCTGCTGTCGGGCGCCGGCTTCGTCTGCGAGCTGCTGGCTGCAGTCGAGGGGCGGCCGAACCTCGTCGCCCGCCTTCCGGGCGGCTCCGACGGACCGGTCCTGTGCCTCCTCGGCCACGTCGACACGGTGCTCGCCGATCCGCAGGACTGGAGCGTCGACCCGTGGTCCGGCGAGCTTCGCGACGGCTGTGTCTGGGGGCGCGGGGCGCTCGACATGAAGAGCCAGGTGGCGGCCGAGGTCGCGGCCGCGGCGGCGCTGGCCGGGGAGGGTTGGCGCCCTGAGGCCGGCGAGCTGAGGCTGGTGCTGACCGCCGACGAGGAGGCCGGCGCGAAACACGGCGCCCGGTGGCTCTGCGAGCACCACCCCGAGAAGGTTCGCGCCGACCTTGTGGTCAACGAGGGCGCCGGCGAGGTGTTCGAGTACGACGGGCGTCGTCTCTATAGCGTCTGCGTCGCCGAGAAGGGCGTCTTCCGCTTCACGCTGAGCACCGAGGGCCGCGCCGGACACGCCTCGACCCCGCGGATCGGCGACAACGCCCTCACCAAGATGGGTCCGATCCTGGAGGCGCTCCGCGACGGGCGCCCGGGCTACGAGCTCTCGCCCGAGCCGGAGGCGTTCCTGCGGGCGCTCGGCGTCGACACCACCGACCTCGAGGGCGCCATGGGCGCGATCGAGCGCCGCGACCCGCGGGTGGTGGTCGTCCTCGAGCCCATGCTCGGCGTCACCCTGACCCCGACCATCATCAGCGCCTCGCCGAAGGTCAACGTGATCCCGGCCCGGGCCGAGCTGAAGGTCGACTGCCGGGTCCCACCGGGGCTGGGCGAGGACCACGCCCGCCGGCGGATCGCCGAGCTGCTGGGCGGCGATGGGTACTCGCTTCGCTTCGACGAGACCGTGGTGGGAAACCGCTCGGCGATCGACACGCCGTTGATGGAGTGGATCCGGGCCTTCGTCGAGCGTGAGGACCCGGGCGCGCAGGCGGTTCCGGTGGTGCTGCCGGGATTCTCCGACTCGCACTGGTTTCGGGCCGCCTTCCCCGACTGCATCGCGTACGGGTTCTTTCCTCAGCGTGCCATGGACCTGTTCGAGGCCGCCCCGCTGGTGCACGGAGCCGACGAGCGGGTGCCGATCGAGGACCTCGGCCTTGCCGCGAGCTTCTACGCCGAGCTGGCCCAGGAGGTGCTGCGCTGACCTCGCCGGTCCCCGACGACAAGCTGCGGTTGGGGGGCATGGCGCTGGCCAACGGGCTCCTCGTGCACGGCCCGACGCACTGGGCGGCGGCCGTCCGCACCGATGAGGGCGAGCTCAAGGTGGCCTCGGGGCGAAAGCCATCGCTCGGCGCGAGCGTGGCCGACGGGATCCCGGGCGCGCGGGGGCTGCTGAAGCTGGGCGAGGCGATAGCGGTCATCCCGCTGGTCAAACGGGCGCTGCCCGAGGCTCGGCTGCCGATGCAGGACGTCCGCACGCTCGGCGCGATGGGCGCCGCCGCCCTGGGCGGGCACGCCATCCGCTCCCGCGGAGCCCGGAGCGTGGGGAGCGAGGCCGCGGTGGCCGCGCTCAGCGTGGCCCCGGCGCTGCTCGCCCTCCGCCGCGGAGAGGTGGCCGCGTACCACGGCGTCGAGCACAAGGCGATCGCGGCTTACGAGGAGGGCGAGGACGCCGCCGCGGCCGACAAGGAGCACGACCGCTGCGGGTCGAACCTGGTGGCGCCGATGCTCGCATCTGCCGTGGTCGGGAACGTGGCGGCGCGGAAGGCCGGGCTGCGCGGGCCCACGGCCGAGGCGGTCGTGGGGCTCGGGAGCGCGGCGTTCGCGGTCGAGTCGTTCGGCTGGGCCGAGCGCCACCCCGACTCGGCGCTGGCCCGGGCACTGCGGAGGCCCGGCTACGAGATCCAGCGCTTGATCGGCACCCGCGAGCCGACGCCCGAGCAGCTCGAGGTCGGCCGTGCCGCCCTGGCCGAGATCCTCCGCGTGGAGGAGGAGGCCGCCGGGTAGGCCGCGCCTACCATTTCCCCATGGCGACCGAGGCCTACCGCACCCGCCTCAGTCCTGCCGTCTTCCGCCTGCCGGTCGAGCGGATCCGGGACGGCTACTACGCGGACGCCTACTTCAACTTCACCAAGCAGCTCCTCGAGGAGCAGGACCGCCATCCCCAGGTGACGATGCAGGTCTTCCAGAAGGAGCAATCCGTGCTCGGCGGGATCGACGAGGCGGTGGCCGTGGTCAAGCAGTGCTCGGGGCGGCGCCTCCCGGACGGGCGCTGGGAGCCGGGCTGGCAGGACCTCGAGGTCCATGCCCTCCACGAGGGGGACGAGATCCGGCCCTGGGAGACGGTCATGACCATCGAGGGCGACTACTCGCTCTTCACTCACCTCGAGACGGTCTACCTCGGTTGCCTGGCCCGGCGCACGCTCGTCATGCGCAACGTGCGCGAGGTCGTCGAGGCGGCGGACGGCAAGCCGATCCTCTTCTTCCCAGCCCGCCACGACCACTGGCTCGTCCAGACCGGCGACGGCTGGGCCGCGCACGTCGCCGGGGCGATCGGTGTATCGACCGACGCCCAGGCCTCCTGGTGGGGCGGGCGGGGCGTCGGCACGGTTCCCCACGGGCTGATCGCCGCGTTCGGGGGCGACACGGTCGCCGCGGCCCGGGCCTTCGCGGACCGCTTCGCGGACGAGATGAACGTCGTGGTGCTCGTGGACTTCGAGAACGACTCCGTGCGGACGGCGCTCGAGGTCGCCGACGCGGTCGGGGCCAAGCTGTGGGGGGTCAGGCTCGACACGTCCGACAAGCTGGTCGACCGCTCGCTGTGGGCCGAGATGGGCGAATTCGACCCCACGGGGGTCAACCCGAAGCTGGTCGAGCGGGTCCGCGAGGCCCTCGACGCCGCCGGCCACGAGCGGGTGAAGATCGTGGCCTCGGGCGGCTTCGACTCGGCCAAGATCCGCCAGTTCGAGCAGCTCGGCGCCCCGGTGGACTCCTACGGCGTGGGCTCGGCCCTTCTCCGGGGCAGCAACGACTTCACGGCCGACGTGGTGCTGGTCGAGGGGCGCCCCTGCGCCAAGGCCGGGAGGACCCACCACCCGAACTCGCGGCTCGAGCGGGTGGAGTAGGCCCGTCGCCTTGAGCTAGTCGACTCAAGGGCTCGAGACCGCGTCCTCTCCGGGGAGCTCGTGCGAAACGCAACCCGCCTTTCTGCGCTGAGCGCCTGGGCCGCCGCAGGCACGAAGATCGTGCGGAAGACGCCCCAGGCCGCCGGCGGCGGCCTGGCCGCACTAGGCCCGCCGGCCGACAGCGCGGGTCCGGCACGCTCCTAAACGCCCCGGGCGTGACGTCTGATCTCACGGGGAGTACGTAGGGCGGCGCGCCACTCCATCTAGACTCAGCGGCCGTGTTCGGCCGCATCGACCACATCGGGGTGGCGGTCGCCGACCTCGAGGAGGCGGTCGGCCTCTATCGCGAGCGGTTCGGCATGCCGGAGGAGCACCGCGAGACCGTCGAGGAGCAGGGGGTGGAGGCCGTGCTGCTGGGTATAGGCGACGGACACGTTGAGCTGCTGCGGCCGCTCGCCCCCGACACCGCCGTGGGTCGCTACCTCGAGCGCTCGGGCCCGGGGCTTCACCACGTCGCCTACCAGACCGACGACATTGATTCCGCCCTCGCGACCGTCCGGTCCGCCGGGCTGCGGCTGATCGACGAGTGGCCGCGGATCGGCATCCGGGGCAGCCGGGTGGCGTTCCTCCACCCGCGCGCCACGGGCGGCGTCCTCACCGAGCTCGTGGAGCGGCGGTGATGGCCGACGCGGAGGTCAAGCGCATCGACGTGGGGTTCGCCGGCGGCCAGGTGCTCAGCCTGCGCGCGACCAAGGAGGCCTACGACGGGTTGGTCAGGGCCCTCGACTCGGACTCCAAGGGCCGCTGGCACCTTCTCGGCACCCAGGACTCCGAGGTCCTGATCGACCTGCCTCAGGTCGTCTACGTGCGCCGCGACACCGAGGAGCACAAGGTCGGGTTCTAGGCGCCCGGGCGCCGTGCTCGACGTCATCGACCCAGCGCCGCCGCGGCCGTGAGGGTCGCGATCGTCGGGCTCCCGAACGCGGGCAAGTCGTCGCTGTTCAACGCCCTCACCCGGGCGGGCGCCCCGGCTGCGTCCTACCCGTTCACCACCGTCGATCCGAACGTCGCCGTGGTCGCCGTGCCCGACCGGCGGCTCGAGCGGGTCGCCCGGACGGTCGGAGCGGCGCCGGTGATTCCCGAGACGATCGAGTTCCACGACGTCGCCGGCCTGGTGCGCGGCGCGCACCGGGGCGAGGGGCTCGGGAACCGCTTCCTTGCCCACATCCGCGAGACCGACGCTCTCCTCCACCTCGTTCGGGCGTTCGAGGATCCGCAGGTCCCACACCCCGACGGCCGCGTCGATCCGCTGGCCGACGTGGAAGCGGTCGAGACCGAGCTCCTCTACGCCGACCTCGAGCAGGCGGATCGCCGGCTCGAGCGCGTGACCCGCCAGGCCCGCTCGGGCGACCGCAGCGCCCGGGCCGAGGAGGCGTGGCTTCGCGCCGTGGTGGAGGCCCTGGGCGCCGGACGTCCCGTGCGGTCGATCCCGCCGCCGGACGAGGCTCCGGACGTCGCCCGCAACCTGGGCGCCCTCACGGCCAAGCCGGTCCTCTACGTGGCGAACGTGGGCGAGGACGATCCGCTCGAGCCGCCGCCGGCCGTCCGGGAGCGGGCGGAGGCCAGCGGAGCGCGGGCGCTTGCGCTCAGCGCACGGCTCGAGGCCGAGCTCGCCGAGCTCGACCCGGACGAGGCCGAGGCCATGCGGGCCGAGCTCGGTATGGAGCGCTCGGGGCTACAGGCGGTGGTCCGCGAGGCGTTCGCCTTGCTCGACCTGGTGACCTTCTTCACCGCCCACCAAGGGGTCGAGGCTAGGGCCCGAGCGATCCCGCGCGGAACCCGCGCCCGGGCGGCCGCCGGGCGGGTTCATGCCGACATGGAGCGCGGCTTCGTCGCCGCCGAGGTGATCGGCTGGCAGGAGCTCGTCGAGGCCGGTGGCTACGCCCGGGCCCGGGAGCGCGCCCTGCTCCGCACCGAGGGGCGGGAGTACGAGCTCCGCGACGGCGAAGTCGTGACCTTCCGCTTCACCCCGCCCTGAGAGCGTCGCCCCGTGGCGGGGCGGCCGCCCCTCTATGTGCGTTTCCTCACGTCGAGCCCGGACTATGTGCCGATCCTCACACTCCCGGGACAGGGACGGGCGCAGGCTGGTCGCACACCACTCCACGAGGGAGGACCTCAATGTCACACGTCGCCCAGCCATCAATCCGCCCGCTCCCCTTCAGGATCCGTTCCCGCGTGGTCCTCTGGGTGGGGGTCGCGCTCACCGCCGCCGCGGGCATCGCGGTCGCCCTGGTCCTCATCATCAACTCGAGCGATCAGAGCGGCAAGACCGCCGCGGTCCCCGTGAAGCAGGCCGCCACCTACCCGGGCCGTCCCGACGAGGGCCTCGGGACCCTGACGAGCCAGTCGACTGGCTACACGGCCCGCCCGGACGAGGGCCTCGCGCCGATTCGCACCGTGCACTCGAGCGGCGGCTACACCGCCCGGCCGGACGAGGGCCTCGCGCCGATCAGCACCCAGAGCGCTGAGAAGGCGCAGCCTTTCGGGGGTAGCGCCCGCCTCGGCGGCCCCCACCGCTCCGATCAGCACGGGCAGTCCTTCAGCGGCGACCGCATCGGCGGCCCGCGCTAGGCCCAAGGGGAGAGGGAGAACCGAGGGGGCGGCATGGCCGCCCCCTCGTCGTTGAGGGAGCGGCGCCCGGGCTTACCGCACGTGGACGGCCGGGCCGGCGAGCGAGCCCGCGCGCACGCGGTACACGCCCGGCTTCCCGACCCACACGCGGTAGCGCCCCGCCGGCGTGGTGCGCACGGAGCGCACGCTGCGCCAGCGTCCGCCCCGCAGCCGCTCCACGACGAGTCGCCCGGAGCGCGGTGCCGGGTCGAAGATGCCGGTGAGCTCGGGAACCTTGCGCCCCGGGAGCCCGAGCAGCGCCGCGACCACCGAGCCGGCGCGCGCCTGGGCGGTGCTCACCCGATAGAAGGAGGCCCAGGTGTCGTAGAGGCCGAGGCGCGCCCGCAGCGTTGGTCCGCTGACCCGGCGGCTCCCGCTCGTCCCGTACACCCGGGCCCAGACGATGCGGGGCGAGACCCCGCGCTTCAGCACCCGGATGGTCAGAAAGCTCCCCCGGACCAGGCTGCCGAGTCGGGCCTTCATCTGCCCGGGGCTGAACCCGAGCCTCCAGCGGTGACGCGGCGCGTTGCCCTCGTAGGGGTCCGGCACCCCCTTCAGGTAGGCCTCGGGCTTGGAGCCGAGGAACACGTTCTCGACGTTCTCGGTGTGGCCGCCCGACGTCGAGAAGAAGTAGGCGACGATCGGACGCCCCTGGTAGGTGATCACCTGCCGGGCGGTCGCCCGGACCGCGGCGTTGCCACGGGCAGACTCGCCGGCCACGCCGCGGTAGACCTGCGAGCGGGTGTCGGGATAGACGTCGAAGACGCCTCCGCGCTTCAGAACGCCGAGGGCGAACGTCCGGGCCGCGACTGCCTGCGCCTTGACCGCCTCCATCGGCCAGCTCGTGGGCATCTCGCCCGGGACTACTCCCTGGGCATAGGGGTCGACGCCCAGGGCGTTGACGACGTCGACCGCGCCCCCGGCCGGCGTGAACTGGAGGGCGCCCCGGTAGCGCCCGCTCGTCACCCCGTCGATCGCACGCCCGAGCAGCCGCACCGAGTGGCCCGGGCGGTAGACGCGCAGCGGAGCCGCGAAGCGCCCGACCAGGTGGCTCCCCCGATACAAGCCGAGACGGCCGCCGCTCACGCGCCGGACCTGATAGGTGGTCGAGGGGCGAAGGCGGCGCGCCCCGGCCCGGCTCGCCCCCCGGAAGCTCGCCGCCGGGACGCCGGGCTGCAGCAGCACCCGTACCGTCCCCCCGGTCACCGTGCCCAGGCTCGTGTGGAGGTAGTAGCGGGCCAGGATGGAGCGGTAGTCGAAGCCGTGGCGGGCGTATCCGAGGGCCCCGTACTGGCTCATGCCGATCCCGTGTCCGTAGCCCGCGCCGCGGACCAGGATCCGGGTGGCCGCGCCGGCCGTGCCCGGCGCGAGCAGCGCGATCATGGCTGTGAGCAGTAGCGCTCGGCGCATGGGGTGAGGCAACACGGGCTCTGCGAGCCCTAGAACCCGTCGGCCCTATGAAGGTAGCGGTTGGCCCGTCAGGCCACGGCGAAGATCCGCCACTCGCCAGGGACGCCCTTGAGCTCGCGGCTCCCGCGGTCCTGGAACTGGATGCCCGAGCCCACCACGAGGTCCTTCACCGTTCCGGACACCAGCACCTCGCCGGGCGCGGCGCAGCTCATGACCCGCGACGCGATGTGCACGGCCAGGCCGCCCACGTCCCCGTTCATCACCTCGCACTCGCCGGTGTGCAGCCCGGCCCGGAGCTCGAGCCCGAGCGAGCGGACCGCGTCGGCGACCGAGGCGGCGCAGTGGATCGCGCGCGCGGGGCCGTCGAAGGTGGCGAGGAAGCCGTCGCCGGTGGTCTTGACCTCGCGACCGCGATGCTGCTCGAGCGCCAGGCGAACCAGCCGGTCGTGCTGGCCGAGCAGCTCGCGCCAGGCCCTGTCGCCGACCTCCGCCGCCCGCCGGGTCGAGTCGACGATGTCGGTGAACATCACCGTGGCCAGCATCCGGTCTGGCTCGACCTCGTGGCGCGTGCCGGTGAGGAACTCCTCCATCTCGCCGATCACCGCCTTGGTGTCGCCGATCGAGAACAGGTTGTCACGGCCCTCGAGCTCGACGTAGCGCGCGTCCGGGATGTGCTCGGCCAGGTAGCGAGAGTGCTCGACGTTCATGAACGTGTCGTCGCGGCGGTGCATCACGAGCGTCGGGACGCGGATCGTGGGCAGCACCTCGCGCACGTCCCAGCTTCCGATCAGCTCGAGCATCTGGGTGATCGTCCCCGGGCTCGCGGCCAGCCGCTCGAGGCGAGCCGCCCACTCGAGGAAGCGCTCGTCGCCCCGGCGGCTCGGGGCGATCTCCCTGACCACCCAGCCCTCGCCCCAGTGCTTCACGACCTCGGCGTTGCGGGCGTCGCGCTGCTCCTTCTTCCAGGTCCACTCGTAGCCGGGGGCCCAGCCGGAGCGCGCGAAGGTCGAGTAGAGGACGAGCGCGCTCGTGCGCTCGGGATGCGTGGCGGCGAACATGATGGCCATCGGGCCACCCTCGAGCGCCCCGAACAGCGCCGGTCGCTCGGACCCGGTGGCCTCGAGCACCGCCAGCACGTCGTCCATCTGCTCTTCGAAGGTGGGCGCACCGACCATCGGATCCGACAGCCCGGCGCCCCGGCGGTCGAACATGATCACCCGCGCGAAGCGGCAGATGCGCTCGAGTGCCGCGGCGATCGTCGACTCCTCCCAAAGGTGCTCGATCTGGGTGATCCAGGCGGGCACCCACACGAGGTCGATCGGACCGTCACCGGCGGTCAGGTAGGCGATGTGCAGGTCGCCGCTCCTCGCGTATCTGGCGGCCGGGGCCACGAGGGCGGAGACGTTACAGTCCGGTCGCGGTGGCCAAGCGCAAAGCCTCGGACGTGTTCGTCGAGTGTCTCGAGGCCGAGGGCGTGAAGCACGTGTTCGGCATCCCCGGCGAGGAGACGCTCGACCTGAACGAGTCGCTCTCGAAGTCGTCGATCGAGTTCATCCCGGTGCGCCAAGAGCAGGGCGGCGCCTACATGGCGGACGTCTACGGCCGGCTGACCGGGCACGCGGGCGTGTGCCTCGGCACGCTCGGCCCGGGCGCGATGAACCTCGTGACCGCCGTTGCCGACGCTTACCTCGATCGCGCCCCGCTCGTCGCCCTCACCGGCCAGGGCGACCTCGAGCGGATGCACAAGGAGTCGCACCAGTACATCGACATCCTCAGCGTGATGCGGCCGATCACCAAGTGGAACGCCCGGCTCGCGGACGCGGCGATCATCCCGGAGGTCGTCCGCAAGGCATTCAAGGTCGCCGAGGGGGAGAAGCCGGGCTCGACCCACATCGAGCTGCCCGAGGACGTGATGTGCGCCGAGATCGACGCCGAGCCGCTGCCCCGCCGGCGGCTGGTCCGCCCCGAGCCCCAGGCCCGTGAGCTGCTGCGGGCGGCCGACCTGGTCCGCGGCGCCCTCAACCCGGTCGCCCTCGCCGGCAACGGCGTGGTCCGAGGCGGCGCCGCTCCGGCGCTACGCGAGTTCGTGCGGGCCACCGGCATCCCGGTGGCCGAGACGTTCATGGGCAAGGGACTGCTTCCGCCCGATAACCCGAAGGCGCTCGGAGCGGTCGGGCTGCAGTCCGGCGACTACCAGATGGCCGGTTTCGACCATGCCGACCTCGTGCTGGCCATCGGCTACGACCTCGTCGAGCACTCGCCCGAGCACTGGAACCCGCGGCGCGACAAGAAGATCATCTGCATCGACTCGGTGCCGGCCGAGATCGACGAGTACTTCATGCCCGAGGTCGAGCTGGTCGGCGACCTCTACCACATCCTCGCCCGCCTGGCCGAGGAGTGCCGCCACGTCCCGCACCAGGGCGGCTCGGGGCGGCTGCGCGAGGTGGTGCTCGGACGCTTCGAGAAGGCGAAGGAGGACGACGCCTTCCCGGTGCAGCCGCCGCGCGTGCTGTACGAGATCAGGAACGCCCTCGGCCACGAGGACATCCTCATCTCGGACGTCGGGCTGCACAAGCTGTGGATCGGGCGCATGTTCCCGGCCTTCGAGCCGAACACCGTGCTGATCGCAAACGGCCTCGCCGGGATGGGCTTTGCGGTCCCGGCCGCCATCGCGGCCAAGCTCGTGCATCCGGACCGCAAGGTGGTCACGGTCAACGGCGACGGCGGCTTCCTGATGAACGCCCAGGAGCTCGAGACCGCCGTGCGCCTCGGTACCGGGTTCGTCACCGTGATCTGGGAGAACGGCCAGTACGGCTCGATCGTGTGGAAGCAGGAGAAGAGGTTCGGGAGCCACTTCGGGACCGACTTCACCAATCCCGACTTCGTCAAGCTGGCCGAGGGATACGGGATGCCGGCCTGGCGCTGCGGATCAGCGGACGAGTTCGGCGGGCGACTCCGCCACGCCCTGACCCTGGACCTCCCCTCCCTGATCGTCGTCCCGATCGACTACTCGACCGACGTGGCGATCTCCGAGGAGCTCGGCGTCGAGACCGTGGCGACCTAGATGACTGATTCCACCCGCTCAGGCCACGAAGGCAACGAGCGAGCGGCTCGGGCGGCCGAGCCAGTGGTTGACGTAGAGGCACGACGCGAGCGCGAGGATCCGCTGTGCGATGCGCGCCCTGAGGTTGGGCAGCGTGC
>DASQXU010000205.1:0-2662 GCA_035639555.1 Thermoleophilaceae bacterium | reverse complement strand
ACCTCGGCCTGATCGCGGACCTGCTGCGACTCCGCTCCCTGGAGCCGCCCCCGGATGGCGGCGAGCACGCGGTTCGAGTCGCGCTCCTGAGCGCATGGCGCGAGTCCCTGCTGGGTGGGGACACCGTTCCGGAGGACGAACGGCGCAAGCGTGCGGCGATACTCGATCGGTTGGACCACTTTGCTGCGGACCGGCTCGCGCCGGAGAGCGAGTCGGCGAGCGTCGGCGCAGCGGTCCGGCCGGACAGCAAGTGGCTCGACGCCGTTCACGCCGCCGAGTGGTTCGGCGTCCTCGAGGTCGACGACGAGGGCCTGCACCGCTTCAAACACGAGGTGCTGCACGCCTACTTCGCGTCGCGGAGGCTGCTGCACGACCGCGATCTCCTCCGCGACGTCCTGGAACGCGCGCCCGACGCGCCCCGCGTGCAGCTCGCGCTGGTGCTTGCCGCGGCGGCCAGCCGTGATGCGGGCTTCTGTCGGGAGGTGTGTGACACGCTGCTTCTCGAGTCGGCCGGTGTCGCCGACGAGCGAAGGCTGTTGCGCGCCGTCGCGGCGGCCGAGGTCGCGCAGGCCGGCGAGTTCGCCGGCTTAAATGCGCGCATCGTCTCGGAGTCCCTGGCCGCTCGCCGGGACGCGGCGCCGGTGGTCCGGCGGGCGGCGCTCGAGCACCTGGCGCAGCTCGCCGGGCCGCGCGCCGTCCAGGCGCTGTGGGCGTTTGCCGGGGACGACGACTACGACGTTCGGTGGACGGCGGCGGCGAAGCTCGTGGAGCGCTGCTCCGCCGACGCCTCGGCGCCCCGCGGGCGCGATGAGGAGACCTTCGTCGCCGGAGCCGCCGGCTACGAGGTGATCGCCGCCGAGATCGAGAGCAGCTTGGCGCCTGCCAAGCGCCTCGACAAGCCGCGCGACGATTGGACGCCCGAGATCGTGACGCTGAAGCACATGGCCTGGATCCTCCCGGCGCTTAGGACGCGAATCGCCCTCTCGCACGATCAGCTCTCCGTTCGCGTCGCCGAGCATCTCGGCGAGCTCCTCGCGCTCGAAGCGAAGCCGGTCACCCATCAGAGAGGGCTTGAGGCGTCCATCGCTCAGGGGTTCAAGGTCGACGCGCAGCTCAACCGCGGGGGCGGGGTGGACGCGGATGCGCTCGACCTCCTGCAGCGCGCGCGGTTCTGGTACTCGCGGCTCTGCCTGCTGCACGCCGTCGTCGTGCGCGTCGCGTACGGCGGCGAGCTCCCGCGGGGCACGCGGCGGGTGACCGACCTGCTGCGGGAGCGGGAGCACCCGTTCGTAGCCGCCGCGGCCGAGCTCTGTGAGCGCGGGCTTGACGAGGTACGACGGCATCGCACTCCGGCGATCGTGGACCGCTACGTCTGGGCGGACGAGGGGAAGCTCGTCTCCCGGCGTCCGGCCGGGGTCGTGCCCGAGGCGATTCAGCTGGTGGGCGAGATCGTCCTGCTGCTCAACATGAACGAGACCGGCGGGGAGCAGGAGCGCGAGGCGTTTGGCGAGAGGGACGAGCTGCCCTACTGCATCGCGCAGAGCGCCGACCGGAACGAGCTGACGTACGGATGCGTGGACGAAGACGTCTGCACGTTTCGGCTCTGCCCGTACCAGCCGGCCGTCAACCGGCTGTCAGCCCATCGGGAGGTAAGCCGTGCGTTCTGTCGTCACCAGAGGTTGAACGCGACCCACGCCACCGCTCGCCTCTGGGGATCGCGCGTGCACAAGCGGGCGCTGCAAGACCTCTGGAGCGAGCTCGAGCGGAAGGCAAGGACCTGACCGCCCGACCGTGCCGAGCCTCTACACGAGGATCGGCGGCTACCACCTCGTGCCCGCGGGTGGTGGTCCTCGCGCCCATTCTCGCCGTCGCCCTGCTGCCGCCGCGGCGGCCGTGCTCGCTCCGGCCTCGCCAAAACGCGGCCCGAAGGTCTGCCGGGCTAAGGCGGCCCTGCACTCCGCTGGTCGGGTCGCGACGACGCCCGCTCGAGCTATTCGCGCAGAGACTGGCGCCGACGGACCGGGTGGTGCTCGAAGGTGACCGGGAGTGCGTGCGAAATCGCGCATCCTGGAACCGCACGTCGGCCGGGTGCTCCTCGTGAGCCCCGCCGTCCGCCAGGCCCGAGCGGAGACCGACGGGCTAGGCGCGCAACGCTGGCGAGGCTGGTCGCGGCGGGCGAGCTCGACGCCCTGTGGGCGGGGGATCGGTGGACCCCCGCGTTGCGCCGGCGGCTGGCGCGGCGCGAGCAGCTGGTGCGCGCCCGCTCGCGCGCCAAGAGCGAATTCACGCGGCGCTCGTCCGGCGGCTGGTGGGGCGCCCGCCGGTGTCCGACTTGTTCGGAATCAAGGCGCGCGAGTGGCTGCACGGGCTCGAGCTGCCGCTCGCGGAGGCGGAGACGGTCGCGCCCTGCCTGCGCCACGTCTGCTGTCTGCCACCGTTAGGCGGCTGGTGCGGGACGGTCCGCAGCGGGCGCCGCGGGCGCGCCTGCCCTCCCGGCCCGCCAGAGCGCCACCGCCAGCGCTCCCAGTCCCACGACCGTCGCCGCGAGCCCGATGACGGCGCCGGCGATGGGTATCAGGGCCACCACCCGCAGGATTACCCAGCCGGCGAACAGCGCCACCCATGGCGACGTCGAGCGGGTGCGCAGCACGCGGTGCCCCAC
>DASQXU010000204.1:0-5722 GCA_035639555.1 Thermoleophilaceae bacterium | reverse complement strand
CCGGGGCGCTTGCTGATCGAGCCCTGGGTCTCGAGCGCCTTCATCGCCGTCGAGACCGACGGGCGGCTGGCTCCGACCAGGCGCGCGAGGATCTGGTGGGTGAGCGGCAGCGGGACGGAGACGCCGGTCGGCCCGACCCGCCCCCAGCGGTCGGCGAGGTGCCAGAGCAGGGTGAGGAGCCGGACCTCGAGGCCGGTGAGGCAGCTGATCGCGAGGGCCAGGGCGAGGGCCTGGGAGCGACCCACCGCCCGCAGCAGCAGGTTTGAGACGATGACGGGCCACTGGGCCGCCACCCGCAGCACCCCCGCGTCGAGCAGCGCCACCGTGGTCGGCTCGAGCACCGTCCACTCGACGTCGGCGACCACGGGGGCGCCGGCGCGCAGGTCATCCCACGGATGCAGTAGGTCCCCCCTGCCCACCAGCTCGGCGCAGCTCGTCTCGGCCAGCACCACGTTCCGGGTCATCAGGCCCTCGATGACCAAGACTCCCAGGTGGTCCCCGGGCGCGGGGAGGGCCTCTTCGGGCTGCCACGGCCCGGTATCGACGGTGCCGACCCGGGCCAGGAGCTCGGTCTCGGCGCGGGCGAGCGCCGCGGGGCCGAGGCCCTCGCCGAGGTCGGGATCGGCCTCGAGGATCCGTATCGTCTCGTAGCGGTCGAACATCGCGGGGCCGGAGGGTACAGCCGCCCGGCCAGTGCCATGCTGAGGCCGAGTTCGCTGCCAGCAGTGTTTAGTTCCCGCGCCAGGCGGCAATACACCATTTAGGCCGGGGCCAACGGCAAGGCGTACATCGCCGCCGCCGGTACCGGCAGACAGCAGGAGGGGACGGCACCGACCTGCATGGCCCGCGGGTCGGCGGTGGACCTTTCGTCACCAGTACGGACGGGAGGTTTCGACTATGTCCGCGACTCTTGCTCCTTCGCCACCCCGCACGGCGCAGGTGCGTACGGGGCTGGCGCGCTCGGCGCGCGAGGACGAGCTGCTGACTCAGTACCACGAGGACGGCGCCCTCGGCGCTCGGGAGGAGCTGACCGAGCGGTTCATGCCGCTCGCCCGCGAGCTCGCGTTGCGCTATCGCTACACCGACGAACCGATCGAAGACCTGATCCAGGTGGCGTACCTCGGCCTGATCAAGGCGATCGACCGCTTCGACCCAGCGCGCGGAACGCGGTTCACGAGCTACGCGGTTCCGACCATCCTCGGGGAGCTCAAGCGCCACTTCCGCGACAAGGGGTGGGCGCTGCGCGTGCCGCGGGAGACGCAGGAGCGTGTTCTGGCCGTGAACCGCGAGGGCGAGGAGCTCGCCAAGCGGCTCGGTCGCTCCCCTTCGGTGCGCGAGATCGCCCTCCGCGTCGGCTGCACCGTGGAGGAGGTTCTCGAGGCCCGCGAGGCGGCGAGCAGCTACGAGGCCGCCTCGCTCGAGGCGCCGGTGGCGAGCGCCGACGCCGAGGACGCCCCCACGGTGGCCGACACCCTCGGGCAGGAGGAGCACGGGTACGAGCTGATCGAGGCGAGCGACGCCATCGCCGCGACCTGGAAGGCCCTCCCCGAGCGGGAGCGCAAGGTGCTGCGCCTGCGCTTCATGGAGGGCCTGACCCAGCGGGAGATCGGGGAACGGATCGGCGTCTCGCAGATGCACGTCTCCCGCCTGCTCCGGCGCGCGCTCGACCGGCTTCAGGTGGCGGCCGAGGCGGCGTAGCGCGTTCACACCGCGAGCAGCTGCTTCAGCCGCTCGGCGTTGCGAACGGCGAACCCCTCCCAGTCGTTGTTGAAGTAGGCGAACGTCTCGGCCCGCTGGGCGAAGCGGCGGAGCCGCGCCGCCCACTCCTCGAGCTCGGACTCCGAGTAGTTGCCACGCCGGCCCCGCCGCCCATAGTGAAGGCGCACGAGGGTCCAGCCGGTCGCGAGCTCGTGGGCCTGGAACGGGCGCTTCGGGTGGTCGCCGATGACCAGGGCCACGCCATGCGAGCGCAGCAGGTCGTATACCTCGGGCCGGAACCAGCTCTCGTTCCGGAACTCGAAGCAGTGGCGGCCGTCCGGCAGCTCGGCGAGCGCCCCGGCCAGCACGTCGTCCTGGCGCGCGAACCACTCCGGGAGCTGCCAGACCACCGGTCCGAGCCGGCCGGCTTCGACGAGCGGCTCGATCCGCTCGTAGAAGCGACCGATTCCCTGGCGCAGGTCGCGCAGCTTCTTCATGTGGGTCAGGTAGCGGCTCGCCTTGACCGCGAAGACGAACCGCTCCGGGGTCTGCTCGACCCAGCGCTCGACCCCGGGGCGCGAGGCCAGCCGATAGAAAGTCGAGTTGACCTCTACTGTGTCGAAGCGCTCGGCGTACCGCTCGAGCCAGCGGCTCGCCGGCAGTCCCTCCGGGTAGAGGCGCCCGCGCCAGTCGCGGTAGTTCCAGCCCGAGCAGCCGATCCGGATGGGCTCAATCGGAGGTCAGCGTCTCCTTGTCGCGAGGCGTGAACTCGACCTTTTCGGCCTTGGCCTCGTCGCGGATCTGCTGCAGCTGCCTCGCCTGCTGGCGCCGGCGGCCGAGCTCCGCGGCCCCCATCACGGCCAGCCCGGCGAGGATGATCGGCACGCCGAGGATGGGCGTGCCCCAGACGAACGCCGAGGCGCCGAAGGCCAGGACCAGCGCAGCGATCACCACGGCCAGAGGGCTCACCCCCTGCGGGTACCCCGCCCCCTGGGCGGGCAAACGCCAGCTCGGGCGCTTCGAGCGCTACGCCGCCGACTCCGCCCGGCGGAGCCCGCGCACCGCCCAGAGCAGGAAGGCGGCGGAGAGGGCCAGCGCCAGCGCGAACGCGAGGGCGACCTTGGTCGGCGACCCGGCGATGAATCCCCGCCCCGCGTCAAGCAGCGCCGTCACCGGGTTGACCGTGGCGACCCCGTGGATCCAGCCGTGGAGGAGCTCGATCGGGACGTAGACCGGGGCGAGGAACAGGATCAGGAACACCGGGGTCTGCATCAGGGGGCTCGCCTGGATCGAGCGAAACCGAAGCGCGATCCCCGCCGCCCACATGCCGGCCGCGACGTTCACGATCAGCGCTAGCAGGACCAACCCGAAGATGTCCACCCCGCCTCCGCCGACCTGCATGCCGGCGGCCAGGGCGATCGCGAACAGCATGACCTGCACGGTGGCCGCCCTGACCAGCCCGGAGAGCGCGTAGCCGGCGAGCACGGCCGAGCGCCGCGGCGCGGCCAGCATCATCCGCCGGCCGAAGCCGCGCTCGAAGTCCTGCGCCATTCCGAAGCCCGTGAACACGCCCCCGAACGCCGACGACTGCAGCAGCACGAAGACGAACTGGAAGGCGGTGTAGCCGGAGGGAAAGTCGAACCCCGGAACGCCCGAGATGCGGGACAGCCCGCCGGCGAACGCGACGAAGAAGAAGAGCGGGAACATCAGGGCGGGCACGATCAGCGCCGGATTGGTGAAGAAGGTGTGCACGTTGCGCCGGGCCACACCGAGCACCACCGAGCGGTAGCGCGGGCTCACGTGCGCACCAGCCGCGTCCGGAGCGCCGCCGTCGCGGCCGCCATCGACGCCACCGTGATGATCGCGCCGAGCCCGAAGGCGAGCGCCAGCGCCTCGACGTCCCAGCCGCTCAGGAACAGGCTCCGGACGCCCTCGATTAGGTAGGAGACCGGGTTATAGGTGGCCACCGTGCGGAACCAGTCGGCGCTGATCAGGTTCCGCGGAAGGGACATCGACGAGAGGAACAGGAACACGAAGAACACCGGGAACAGGCCCTGCACGGCCTCGCCGCTCCCGAGGCGCAGGGCGGCGAACATCCCGATGCCGCCGAAGGCGAGGGCGATGGTCAGCGCGAGGGCAAGCAGCACGAAGAAGCCGCCGACCCCGGCGTCGAAGTGGGCGCCGGCGATGAGTCCCACGCAGAGGAAGACCACGACCTGGAAGACGGTTAGCGCGAGCACCCCGGCGAGCTGGCCGAGGAGCAGGCCGAGCCCGCTGAGTGGGGTGAGGGCGAGGCGATCGAGGAAACCCGTCTCGACGTCCCGGGCGAGGTCGGTCCCTCCGTTCAGCACCGCGAACAGGCCGGCCTGGATGAAGGGCACGGCCAGAGCGAACGTCAGGTAGGAGCCGGTCGGAAAGCCGGGCAGCCTGGTGGCCGACTCGAGCCCCGACGAGTTCACGGCCAGGAGGAACAGCGGGAAGACGACCGCCGGCACCATCTGCGCCGGCTGGCGGGCGGTGCGAACGATCGAGCGCCAGGCGAGCAGCCCGACTTGGGCTCGAAGCGACGCGCTCACGCCCGCGCGGCCTCCGGTCGAGGGACGAGGCCCGAGTCAGGCGTCTCCTGCTCGCCATCCCCGGCGCCCTCGAGCTGGCGCCCGGTCTTGGCCAGGAACACGTCACTCAGGGTCGGCGCGTGGAGCTGGAGATGCTCGATCTCGACCCCCTCTGCGTCCATCGCACGCACCACCTCGGCCAGGCCCGCCTCGGAGCCGGCGAGGCGGACGGCGACCCCGCGCTCGCTCGAGACGGGGCACTCGCGGTCCGATCCGAACCGGGCCAGGATGGCCTCGACCCGCCCACGCTCCCCCGGATCCGCGGGCACCACCTCGACGCTGGGCCGCCCGATCTCGGCCTTGAGCGCCTCGGGCGTGCCCTCGGCGACGATCCGGCCGTGGTCGATGATGCCGACCCGGTCGGCGAGCGCGTCGGCTTCCTCGAGGTACTGGGTCGTGAGGAACACCGTGACACCGTCCTCGCCGGCCAGACGCTCGACCTCGTCCCACAGCGCGGTCCGGCTCTGGATGTCGAGGCCGGTGGTGGGCTCGTCGAGGAACAGGATTCGCGGCCGGTGGACGAGCGCGAGCCCGAGGTCGAGCCTCCGCTTCATGCCCCCCGAGTAGCCGCCCACCCTGCGGTCGGCGGCCTCGGAGAGGCCGACGCGCGCGATCAACTCGTCGCCCCGGCGGGCGCGCTCATTCTTCGGAAGGCCGTGGAGCGCCGCCTGCAGGCGCATGTGCTCGCGGGCGGTGAGGAACGGGTCGAGGGCCGCCTCCTGCAGCGCGGCGCCGATGGCCGCCCGCACCCGCGGGCCCTCGCGCACCACGTCGTGACCAGCCACGCGGGCGCTGCCGGCGGTGGGTGGCAGCAGCGTGGTGAGGACGTGGACGGTCGTGGACTTGCCGGCGCCGTTCGGGCCGAGGAAGCCGTAGATCTCCCCCGGGGAGACCCACAGGTCGATCCCGTCGACCGCCCGCGGTCCCTTTCGAAACTCTCGGACGAGGCCGCGCGCCTCGATGCTCGCCTGGTGGTCCCCCGTCGGCATGCTGCGATAGTGTAGCGAAATGGTTGATCGGCGGAACCATTCGCCGTATCGATTATCATGGTCGTATGAAGGTCGCCGGGAGGCCCGGCAGCGAGGCGCCGCCCACCGCCGCGTCGCTGGATGGCGGCGTTCGAGCCGAGCCGGGCCGGGAGGCGTGGTGGCTGATGGTGGAGCTGTTGGGCACCCACCTCAAGCGGCGCCTGGCCGCGCTCAGCCATGAGTTGCAGCTCGCGCCGATGCAGCTGAACGCCCTCCGCCTGCTCGAGCCGGGCGCCGAGATGCCGATGAGCGCGTTGGCCGAGTCGCTGCACTGCGACGCGTCGAACGTCACCGGAATCGTGGACCGGCTCGAGTCACGGGGGCTGATCGAGCGCCGGGACGCCCCGAACGACAGGCGGGTCAGACTGCTAGCGATAACCG
>DASQXU010000203.1:0-10095 GCA_035639555.1 Thermoleophilaceae bacterium | reverse complement strand
GCACTACGGCTACATTCGGAACGCCGGGTCGGCCTCCGTCGGCTACGGCCGAGGCTCGGCCGACGGACGCAGCGCGCTGCCCTCCTTCGTGCCCGAGCGGTTTCGGGAGCCGATCGCTCGCGCGGCGCAGCGCTGGAACGTAGGGGCGGCGCTGCTCGCCGCCCAGCTGTACGCCGAGTCGGGGTTCAACCCGTTCGCCCGCTCGCCCGCCGGCGCGCTCGGGATCGCCCAGTTCATGCCCGGCACGGCGCGCTCCTACGGGCTGTCGGACCCGTTCGATCCAGCGGCCGCGATCAACGCCCAGGCCCACCTGATGCACGACCTGCTGCGGCGCTTTGCCTCGGTGCCGCTCGCGCTTGCCGCCTACAACGCGGGGCCCGGGGCGGTCAGCGCTTGCATGTGCGTCCCTGCCATCCCCGAGACCCGGGCCTACGTCGCCCGGATCCTTGGCCTGCTGGGTGGGGCGGGGGACATCGCGCTGCCGAGCTTCGAGGTCAGGTTGGTCGAGTGACCGCGGCCGGACCCGGGGACGCGCGCCGCCGGACGCAGCTTCTGGGCGCGCTGTATTACCCCGTCCGGAACTCGCGGTCCCCGACTCCAATCGCCCGCACGTCGGGCGCCCCGTTCACGACTCGCACCGGGAGCTCCGCGCCGCCGAGCCACCGCGCCAGCCGGGCGCGATCGCCTGCGAGCTCGATCCACGTGATCCCGCCCGCTTCACCGGACGCGCCGGGCTCGGCCACCCTCGGTGCGCGGCCGATGAAGAAAGGCAGGAACGGCTCGTGTAGCGCATCCGCCAACCCGGTCAGCCTCGCACTCATCCCCTCGCGCTTGATCGTGGTGATCGGCGTTCCAAGGCGCGCCGCGACCGGCCGTACGTCGTCGACGGCGACGGCCCACCCGAGCAAGCCCTCGCCCTCCGCGGCGATACGGGCGTGCACCGCACGCCCCAGCTCGGAGCTCGCGGCCTCCTCGGGATCGGCCACTGCGAGGAGCTCGAGGTAGCCGCGGCCGAGCTCACGATCCGGTTGTGGGTCCCGAGCCCCTCGTGACGGCCGCCCGCGACCGCGACCAGGCCGAGCTCCGCCTCCACTCTGGCGGCCGCTGCGTCCAGGTCGGCGGTCGCGTAGATGACGTGATCGATTCGCACGGCGCGGCGACGCTAACGAATGGCACACCGGAGGTGACTGCGACTGCCTCTGTCGCGGTCGCGCCCTAGGCGGCGGCGCGCCTGCCCCAGGCGGCGATCGTGAGCTGCGAGAGGAAGCTAAGCGCCGGGTCCTCGCATAGCCCGAGCACGCGATCGAGCTCGCTCGCCGAGATGCGCCCGGACGCGAGCATCGGCTCGCGCAGCTGCTCGAACGTCAACCGCCAGACCCGTCCGCCGGCCTCGCCGCCCCGCCACATGGTCGCGCGTCCCTCAGCGCCGCAATCGACGAGCCCAGCCTCGGCGATCTCCCCGGCCAGGCGACGGCCGTAAGCGGAGTCAAAGCCGCTGACGTCGGCGAGCGCCGCGTTCGACGCCCGTGCCGCGCGGACAAAGAGCTCGCCGTCGGCCTCACCGAGCCGGGGATCGGGGGCGACGGAGATGAAGTCCATCTCCTCGGCGACCACCAGGCCGCCGGGCTTCACCGCGCGCACCAGCCGCCGGAGCGCCTCAGCCGGCTCGGAGAGCCAGGCGAGCAACAGCCGCGCATGCACGAGGTCGAATGACTCGGGGGGCAGCTTGTCGACCATGACGTCGTGCTCGAGCACTTCGAGGTTGGGCTCGTGGCAGCGCTCCCGCAGGATCCGCGTGTCGATGTCGGTGGCAAGTACGCGGCCACCCGCGCCAACCCGTTGACACAGCCAGATCGCGATCGACCCGCCACCAGCGCCGACCTCGGCGCAGTGCCAGTTCTGGCTCACCCCACGGTGATCGAGACAGCGAATCGTGCCCGGGTCGAGCAGCTCCTCGAGCGCCGCCAGGCGCTGCTCCTGCATCCTGCGGGCGTTGTCGAACGCATAGGCACTCGATTCCGTCGCCATCACGCAGCCCTCCAGCGTCCCTTAGGTGGTAGCCGTGCCAAGGGCCGCCGCGATCTCGTCGACCGCCGCCCGCTCCGCGTCGCTCACCGGCTGGCCGCCCTCCTTGTGGGCGGCAGCGACCCGCTCGGCGAGCGTCACGACGAAGCGCCTGTAGTCCTCCACCTCTTCGGGCGTCGCCTTGCGCTCGAGCACCTCCACGGCCTCACGAAGCCGCCTGAGGCCGTACTCCTTTAGCTGATCGAAGGAGGCATGCCGCGTGCGATCGACCTCGGGCTTGGCCGACACGATCTCGTCGAGCAGCTCGCTGGCCCCGTGTTGCTGGCGCGCCTCGACGTAGGCCTTCGCCATCGAGAAGGTCTCGCGCAGTGTCCCTCCGCGCTCCGCTGTGACGACGATCAGGCCGGCGGCCGGCGGCCCTTCCTGGACGAGCTCCCATTCGTCGGGGGAGAAATCCGCCTTGCCCGTCATCGGTGCGACCCTATCCTGAATCACCTTCGCGCGCGATTTCGCCCCTCGAGCCGGGAGGGCCTCGCGGGGAGCGGAATTGGCCCGGTCGTGGCCACAGCCAGCAATACTGCGGCAGGGAGCGGTGACCGGGAAAACCGAATCGGAGGCTCGATCGCCCGCCAGCGTCGGCGAACACCGCGCGACAGGCGGTAGCCGGTCTGGCCACCGCGTCCTCGTCCGGCCTTCGGTGACCCGCCTGATGCAACGACTCGCGCGGCGCCGGGCGTCTCGCGCGGGGACGGTCGCGTTGCTCGGCGGCTGCCTGGCGGTGGCGGCCGGGTCGCTACTCCTGGGCTTCGCGCTCAGCTACGACGCCTGGGGATGGCTGATCTGGGGTCGCGAGCTCGTGGGCCACTTGCCGTTTACCACCGACGGCTACCCCACCTGGAAGCCGCTTACCGGACTGATCGCAATCCCGCTTGCGCCGCTCGGAGGGGCCGGACCGCTGCTGTGGCTCCTGATCGCGCGGTTCGGAGCCGTCCTCTCGCTGGTCCTGGCCTTCCGACTGGGGCGGCGCGTGGCCGGTCCGGGCGCAGGCGTCCTGGCGGCGGCCTCCCTCTTGCTGATGCCGGATTGGGTGTTCCAGGCCGGGGTGGGGGGTTCCGAGCCGCTGCTCACCGCCCTGCTGCTCGGGGCGGTCGCCCGTCACGCCGAGCGGGACGACGGCGTCGCCTTCGCGCTCGTGCTGCTCGCCTCGCTGCTACGCCCCGAGGCGTGGGGCCCGTTGCTCGTGAGCAGCATGGTGACCTGGGGGCGGAGGCCAGCCATCCGCCCACTCGTGGTCGCCGGTCTCGTGGCGGTTCCGGTCCTGTGGCTTGGTGGCGATTACCTCGGCTCCGGTAATCCCTTCAGGGGGGCGGTGCTGGCCAAGATGAGCGCGGAGGCGCACGAGCTGCAGCGCAGCGGCGTCCCGCCGGCCCTCGGGGTGCTGAACCGAGCTTGGCCAATGGTCTTGCTGCCGCTGCTGGCGTGTGCGCCCGTGGGGCTCGTGTACGGCCTGCGCCGGCGCGATCCCATCCTCACGACGCTGGCGCTCGGCGGGCTGGCGTGGGTCGCTGAAGTCGCTGCCCTGGCGACGCTGGGGTACGCCGGAGTGACCCGGTTTCTGTTCCCCGCCGCGGCCGGCCTCGCAGTTGTCGGAGCCGCCGGCCTCGTGCTGCTGGTGCGCTCGAGCGCGGCCACGCCCGCCCTCCGGCTTGGGCTCGCCGTCGTTCTGGTCGCGCTCGCGGTTCCATCGGTCCCGAGGATCCAGGCGACGGGGCGCGAAGCAACCAGGGTCGAGGCGCGGACGGATCTGGAGCAGGCGCTCAGCCGTCTGGTTGCCCACTTCGGTGCGCGGGCGCTCCGCGCCACGCCAGACCTGAGCTCGGAGGGGGTCGAGGTCACCGGGTTCGCCTGGAGGATCGGGGCACTCCCGGGACCGCTGAAGAAGCTGCGTGTACCGGGGCTAAGGGTGGCCCTGCGGGACCGGGGCTGGGCCCCGTTCTGGCGGTCCATGAGTCAGCGCCGCGGACTGTTCGAGACCGAGACGATCTTGCACGATGGTCGCCTGTTCCTGATCGCGGTCGAGCCGCGAGCGACGGACGCCCAAGAGGATCGACGGCGCGCCGGTGGATTAGCGGCGGCGGTGCGCCGGGGCAGGGTCAAGCGGTCGCGACTAACGTCCTGTACCGCGAGCACTAACCGACTAGGGCGCTATGGCACGAGCTTGCCGGTCAGGTACCGCTGCACGGTCGGCCCGACCCAGGCGACGACGTCGGCTGGCCGGGCCGAGGCCAGGGGCTCGAAGCGAAGCACATAGCGAGCGATCCCAACTCCCACGAGCTGGGAGGCGACTAGCTGAGCCCGCAGGTCGGGGCGGTCCGAGCCGAGACGCTCCATCAGCGGAGCAAACAGGCGCAGCCGCAGGAAGTCACGCAGCATCTCGGCGGCCTGGGGTTCGTTCATCGCCGCACGCAGCAGGGTGAGGATCGGGTTGCGGGTGCCCTCCTCGTCCCAGGTCCTCACGAACAGCTCGACGAGGTGCCGACCGGCATGGTGGCGTCCGTCGACGAGAAGCTTCGGCATCTCGACCTCCGGGTCGAAAGGCCACTCGACCGCGGCCCCGAGCAGACCGGACTTGCTGCCGAAGAAGTGCACGACCAAGGCCGCGTCCACGCCCGCCTCCGCGGCAATCGCGCGCATCGTCGCGCCCTCGTAACCGCGATCGCCAAAGAGCCGGCGCGCGGCGGTGAGGATCTGCTCGCGCGTGGAGCTCGGACCCGGTCGCCGCCCGGTCCGGGGGCTTCTGGTTGACCGGCGTCGGTTCGACTTTGCCACGACCAGAGCTTGACAGGTTTATTCAACGCTGTAAAATCAACGCTGTTGAACTCTCCATGTGACTGTCCCGAGGGAGCGTGAGCGATGAACCCGAGTCAGACGCAGACAATGGGCAGGCGGCAGCGGAGGAGGGTGCTGGCGGCGATGTGCATCGCACTGGCAACCGTCGTCAGCGCGGTCTCATCGCTAAACGTCGCGCTCCCCGACCTGGCACGCGGTCTAGGGGCGACGCAGACCCAGCTGCAGTGGATCGTCGATTCATACGCCGTGGTCTTCTCGGGCCTGCTCCTGCTCGCCGGCGCGCTGGGCGACCGGCTCGGGCGCCGCCCGGTGCTGCTTGGGGGCTTGGCTGCGTACTCGGCCGCCGCCGCCGCGGCGCTGCTGGTCCACGACGCGGGCGCGCTGATCGCCGTCCGGCGGTGATGGGCCTCGGCGCCGCGGCGATCATGCCGGCGACGCTGTCGATCATCACCGACGTCTTCCCGCCCGGCGAGCGCGACCGGGCGGTTTCCATCTGGGCCGGGGTTGCCGGCGCGAGCGCCCTTCTCGGCCTGCTGGTCTCGGGAGCCCTGCTCGAGCTGTTCGCCTGGGATTCGATCTTCGCCTTCAGCAGTGCGCTTGGCGTCGTCGCCCTGATCGCCGCCGCACGCATCGCGCCGAATTCGAAGCTCGACCGAGCCAGCCTCGACGTGGTCGGGGGAGTGGTCTCGGCGTTCGGGCTCTCCGCGCTGGTCTACGGGATCATCGAGGGTCCCGAGCGCGGCTGGAGCGACCCGCTGACGCTGAGCGCCTTTGGGCTCGCGCTCGCGCTGATCACGGCCTTCGTCGGCTGGGAGCTGCGGCGCGAGGAGCCGCTGCTCGATCCGCGCCTGTTTCGCCTGCGCGGCTTCGGCGCCGGAGCCACCTCGATCGCGGTGCAGTTCTTCGCCTTCTTCGGATTCATCTTCGTGATCCTGCAGTACATCCAGTTCGTGCTCGGCTACTCGCCGCTCGAGGCGGGGCTGGCGCTGGCGCCGATGGCGCTCGTGATGATGCGTCTCTCGCCGCGCGTGCCCACGCTTCTGGAGCGGTTCGGGGCGAGGCGGGTCGCGCCGCTGGGTCTCCTGTTGATGGCCGGCGGCTTCGGCGTCTTCTCGACCGCCGGGCTGGACTCCGGCTACCTGCTTCTGCTTGCCGGCCTCTTGCTGCTCGGAGCGGGGGCGGCCCTTGCCACGACCCCGGCGACGGCGGCGATCGTCTCCTCGCTTCCCCAGAGAAAGCAGGGGGTCGCCTCCGCCGTCAATGACCTCGCCCGGGAGGTCGGCGGAGCGCTCGGCATCGCGGCGCTCGGAAGCGCGCTTACCGACCGCTACCAGGCGGGGCTGTCCGACGCCGTCGCGCACGCCCCCGCCGAGCTGGCCCAGCGCGCGCAGGACGCCCTTCCGGCCGCCCTCGGGATAGCCCACCGGCTCGGCGGGGCGCAGGGAGCGACGCTCGCGGCACAGGCGCAGAGCGCCTTCGTCGACGGCCTCGGGCTGGCGATGCTGATCGCCGCGGCCAGCGTGGCCGGGGCAGCCGGGTTCGTCCTCTGGCGCGGGCCGCGGGGAGTCATCAGCCCGCCCGCGGACGAGCTCGCCGCTCGGCCCGCGCCGAATCGGTCATCGCACGCCGAGGACCCGCTGAAGCCGGTCACCGTCTCCACGACCGTTCCCGAGGACCGGGCCGCTCGACGTCGGAGCACGGGCACGCGGGTGAAGAAGCCGGTAGGCGACGACTGGATGCAAATGGACGTCGTCGCCGCGGACCGCGCCCCGGATGACCGCCGAGGAGCCGATCGGAGCCGAGGGGCGCCCGCGCCGCTCGTCAAGCGGCTGGCCGAGCCACTGACCAGGACAGCGGTGCGCCGCGCCAACTCGAAGGCGCTCGATCGACTTGCGGAGCAGCTTGCTGCGGCGCAGCGAGACCCAACCAGAGAGGAGCAACGATGAAGATCTATCTCGCCGGCGCCAGCGGCGCGATCGGGCGGCGGCTGGTCCCGCGGTTGGTCGCCAGCGGCCACGAGGTGATCGCGGCGACTCGCTCGGCCCAGAAGGCGGGGCAGCTGCGGCTCCACGGCGCGGAGCCCGTAGTGGTCGACGGGCTCGACGAGAGCGCCGTGCTCGACGCCGTCTCGCGGGCGGAGCCCGAGGTGGTCATCCACGAGATGACCGCATTGACCGGCGCCACCAGCCTTCGCCGCTTCGACCGCACGTTTGCCGCCACGAACGAGCTCCGGACGAGAGGCACCGACCACCTCCTCCGCGCCGCCAGGCTGGGAGGGGCCCGGCGCCTGATCGCCCAGAGCTTCGCCGGCTGGCCGAACATCCGCGCCGGGAGCCTTGTCAAGACCGAAGACGACCCGCTCGACCCGAGTCCGCCGTCCGCGATGCGGCAGTCGCTCGGGGCGATCCGCCACCTCGAGCAAGCGGTCACCCATGCCGAGGGGCTCGAGGGCATCGTGCTCCGCTACGGCACCCTCTACGGTCCGGGCACGGGGTTCGCGGATGACGGCGAGTTTGGCGCGATGGTGCGGCGGCGCCGCGTCCGATCGTCGGCGACGGTGGGGGAGTGTGGTCCTTCGTCCACGTCGACGACGCGGCAACCGCGACGATGGCCGCGATCGAGCGGGGCGCGCCGGGGATATACAACATCGTCGACGACGAACCGGCGGCCGTGGTCGACTGGCTGCCTGAGTTCGCTGCCGCGGTCGGCGCGAGACCACCGCGGCACGTGCCCGTCTGGCTCGGCCGGGTCGCCAGCGGCGAGGTTGGCGTGTCGCTGATGACGCGGATCCGCGGCAGCGCCAACGCAAAGGCCAACCGAGAGCTCGGCTGGCAGCCAACCTACCCGAGCTGGCGCGAGGGCTTCCGGGAACGGACACACGATCGCGGGGGCCTCGCCGCGCCCGAAGCCGGGCTCCGCGATCTGGCCACGAGGAGGACGCCATGACGACCGAGGCTTTGGCCACAGAACGCGACGAACCGCTGCGGGCGCCGAGACGCCTGCTCGTAACGGGCGGAACCGGCGTCCTCGGCCGGGCCCTGCGGCCGCTCGCGGAGGCGGCGGGGCACGAGCTCCGGATGCCGACACGCCGCGAGCTCGACCTCTTCGACCCCGCCGCGGTCGTCGACGCCACACGCGACGTCGGTGCGGTGCTCCACCTGGCGACGAGGATCCGCTCGCTCGAGCATCTGTCGGATCAGGAGGCGTGGCGCGAGAACGATCGGCTGCGGGCGGAGGCCTCGAGGATCCTCGTCGATGCCGCACTCGGGTCGAACGCGGCGGTCTACGTGCAACCCACCGTGGCGTTCGTCTACCCGCCCGACGGCCCGGTCACCGAGGACACGCCCCTCACCGAGGTGTCGCCGATCCTGCGCTCGGCGCTCGAGGCCGAGCGGCAGACCGAGCGCTTCGCTCGGGGCGGCCGGCGCGGGGTAGTGCTGCGACTCGGGCTCCTGGACGGGCCCGGCACCGGCCACGACGAGCCGACCACCACTTTCGGCGCCACGCTGCACGTGGAGGATGCCGCCCGGGCGCTCCTCTCCGCGCTGACCTTGCCCAGCGGGATCTACAACGTCTGCCGCGACGGCGAGCGGGTGTCGAACCGCCGCTTGACCGAGGCCGCCGGATGGCATCCGCGGTTTTGAGGCCGACCCCTGAGGGGCTCCTTAGGCCGATTCGTCGCCGAGCGACCCGAGGAGGCGGCTGAACTCCTCCATCGCTCGCCGGTGGAGGAGGCCCCCGTAGCTCACTCGGGCCACCCCTAGCTCGGCCAGCGCGGCGAGCGAGGGCGCTGGCGGGATGCGGAGGACGTTCACCGGCCCGGGAGCCTCGGAGATGAAGGCGGCCAGGGCGTCTCGCTCCCAGAGAAGGATCGGGAACACGCAGTCGGCCCCCACCTCCATGTAGGCGTTCGCGCGCCGTAGCGCCTCGGGCACCAGGTCGGCCTGGCTCCCTGCGTCGGGTCCGGAGGCGACGGTGGGGAGGAAGACGTCGATCCGGGCGTTGATCACGACCCCGTAGCCCTGGTCGGACGCGGCCTCGCGAACCGCGTGTAGCCAGTCGGCGTGCTCGGCCGGATCGCGCAACTCCCCCTTGGCGTGATCGGTGTCCTCGACGTTGCAACCGGCCGCTGCCATGCTCTTCAGGGTGGCGACGAGGTCCGCGGGCTCCAACCCGTAGCCCGCCTCAGCGTCCACCGTCACCGGGACGTCAACTGCTCGGGCGATCCGGGCGGCAGCCGCGAACATCTCATCGGAGGGCGCCTGCTCGTGGTCCTCGTAGCCGAGCGCGGCAGCCACGCCACCGCTCGTGGTCGCAACGACGGGGAAGCCAGCCCCGACCACGGCCCGCGCCGAGGATACGTCCCAGGCGTTCGGGAGGACCAGCGGGGCGCCGGGGGCGTGGAGCGAGCGAAGCCGCTCGCATCGGCTCTCGAGATCGGTCTGGTCGGCCACTTGACGGCGGGACATGTCGGCTCTCCTCGCTCGGAGTATCAAGTCCTTGTCATCATGGCACGGTCGCACCAACTTTGTCAAGGTCTTGATATCTTCGAGGACATGAGCGTCCCGGCCATAGGGGAGCGGTATCGCGGTGTCGAGGGACACAGCGGATACCTGCTGCGCCAGGCGTGGCACGCGTTCCGCGGGGCGATGGACATGGCCCTCCGCCCGCACGGCTTGACCTCGGCGCAGTACGCGGTGCTCAGCGTCCTGGCGCGGGACCCCGGCGTCTCGGGCGCCGATCTCGCGCGGGCGTGCAACACCAGCCCTCAAGCGATGAACGGGGTGCTGGCGACGCTGGAACGCGGGGCCTTGGTCGAGCGCCACCCGCATCCGACCCACGGCCGCATCCTCCAGGTCAGGCTGACGACCGAAGGCGAGCGACGCTTGGAGGCCGCTACCGCCGCTGTTCGGGAGCTCGAGGCCGCGATCGAACGCGACTTCGCGGCCGACGACATGGCGACCGTCAAGACCTGGCTCGTGGCGGCCGCCGCCCGGCTCGACCGGCGCACCGCGTGGCCCAGCCCGTAGGGCCGGGGTTCGGCCAGCTCACGCGCTCGCATACAGCCGCGCGTACGCCTCTTCGGCGGCCTCGAGTTGCCGGTACGCCTGGGCGACGGCGAAGCGCCGGGTCGCCCGGTCCACGGCTAGCACGGTCCATCCCTTGCCGTCCTCGTCGCTGAGGTGCACGAGCAGCGTCGCGCGATTGTGCTCGACGCGC
>DASQXU010000202.1:0-4631 GCA_035639555.1 Thermoleophilaceae bacterium | reverse complement strand
GCTTGGTCAGCGGACGCCGCGGGCCGGGCGAGGACACCTCGAGCCCGAAGTCGACGAGCAGGTCCCGCAGATGTCCGGTGACCCGCTCGCACAGGGCGAGATCAACGCCGCCCGGGCGGTCGATCACGAGGCGCAGCCGCTCGGCGGCCACTCGCTCGCAGCGCAGCACCTCCACTTCCGGCTCGAGCGACGCGAGCCGGGACTCGATGTCGGCCTGGATGTTCTGGATCGCTGTCTGCACTGTCTCCACTCGGATCGAAAAAAAGGTGGGCTGCGAGGCCCACCTTCAGGCGCGGCCCACAGGCCGCTTGCGTCTGAAAGTTCGCATCCAGTATAGCCGCGTAAAGCGGAGCTAAGCCTCGAGTAGGACGGTCACCGGACCGTCGTTCACGAGCTCCACCGCCATGCGCGCGCCGAACGCGCCGCCCTTGGCGCCGAGCGCGCCCCGCACCCGTTCGTAGAGCGGTTCGGCCTCCTCGGGCGGCGCCGCGTCGACGAAGCTGGGCCGGTTCCCGCGCCGCGTGTCGGCGTAGAGGGTGAACTGGCTAACGCAGAGGAGCTCGCCGCCCACGTCCCGGACCGAGCGGTTCATGCGCCCCTCGGCGTCCTCGAACACCCGCAGGGCGAGCAGCTTGCGGGCGATGCGGTCCGCCTGCTCGGCTCCGTCGCCCCGCCGGACCCCGAGCAGCACGAGCAGGCCCGGACCGATCTCCGAGATCCGCTCGTCGGCGACCGCGACCGACGCCGAGCTGACCCGCTGCACGAGGGCGCGCACGGCGGGACCGTACCCTCCCGGGCGATGGCCGCGGTCGACGTCGTCGACGACTACCTGCGCTCGCTGCCGGGCCCGAGTCGCCGCCTGGCCCACGCCGAGTGGGGGCTCACGGTGCCCGCCGATGCCGCGCGCGGCGAGCCGCTCGACGTCGGGCTGAGGATCGCCGAGGGCCTCCTGCGCGCCAAGGCGGTCGCCCTCGGTCCGGCGCCCGACCTCGACCCCTGGATGCTTCTCTGGTGGAACCGCCAGACCCGCCACGTCCGCTTCGGCTGTACGCGCTCGCGCGAGATCTGGGTGCACGCCGACCTGCCGGCGACGGCCGTCGACCACCTGGCGCTCGACCGCCTGCTCGGGCTGCTGGTGGAGGGGGCGCTGGCCGTGCGCGACTACGCGCGCCGAACGCGCTCGCCACGGCCTGAGCCGGGCTGGGGCGGGGCCATTGGGTAGCGGGCCCGGCCGCGAGCAGCCGCGGCCCTCGGCCGGCGGACTGATGAACGACGCGACCTACTCGGATGCGAGTGCCGAGCGCCGGCTCCTCACCGCGCGGGGCGCTCGCTCGCCGGGGGCCGCGAACGGACGCCGGCCCGAGCGCGCCAGTGGTCCGCCTAGAGCGTGCAAAACGCAGCCCAGGTGCGGCGGCGGGCGGCCTGGGCCGCGCCAGGCACGAAGATCGTGCCGAAGACGCCACGGTCCGTGCCGGCGCCTGCCTGGGCCGCCTTAGGCACGTGCCGGAGAGCGATCGGCGATCGTCGAGACGGCGGACTCCGCCGCGCGGCGGCGGCAGCGCGTGGCCGGCCGCTCCGCGAGGCCCGCGCGGGAGTTAGCTCGCCGCCCTGCCGGGGGAGGGCTAGGCGGCGCGCAGGCGGTCGCGGAAGAAGCGGTAGTCCGCGCGGTCCGGCCGCATGCCGGCGGCCAGGGCGGCGTGGCGGCGGGCCTCGAGCCGCCTGCCGGTCTTCTCGAGCGAGCGCCCGAGGCAGAAGTGGGCGAAGTGGTTGACCGGCGAGCGCTCGACCACGGCCTCGAACTCGCGGCGGGCGGCCTCGAAGCGGCCCGACCGGAAGTAGGCCCGGCCGAGCGCCTCGCGGATGGAGGTCTTGTCCGGCTCGAGCCGGCTCGCCCGCTCGAGCGGGATGGCGGCGGCGGCGAAGTCGCCCGCCTCGAGGAGCTCGCTGCCGCGCTTGAAGAGGTCGTAGACCCGCTCGCCGCGCTCCTCGGGTGTCTCGAAACGCTCGGTCACTTGCCGTCCCCGAGGGTACGCGCCCCCACGCCGCCGCGCGTCTCGCCCGCCGCCCGCAGCTCCTCGACCGCGTCGAGCACCGCCGCGGCGACGGCCTCCTTGGAGGCCCGCGCCACCTGCCGGACGTCATCGGCGGTCACGATCGCCACCTCGTTCTCCTCGGCCTCGAAGCCGATGTCCGAGCGCGAGATGTCGTTGACGACCACGGCGTCGACCCCCTTGCGCGCAAGCTTTTCGCGAGCCTCCGCCACGGCCCGCTCGGGCCCGTGCTCGGCGGCGAAGCCGACCAGCGTCTGTCCCGGGGCCCGCCCCTCGGCCAGCGCCGAGAGAACGTCGTCGGTCGGCTCGAGCTCGAGGGTCAGGTGGTCGCGGCCCGCCTTCTTGATCTTGTCCCCGATCGGCTCCGACGGGCGGAAGTCGACCGGCGCCGCGGCCATCAGCACGACGTCGGCGTCGCCGACGCGCTCGAGGCAGGCATCGCGCAGCTCGGCCGCGGTCTGTACCCGCACGGCCTCCACTCCGGATGGCGTCGGGAGCGACACGTTCGCGGCGACCAGGGTCACCTCGGCCCCCCGGCGGGCGGCCTCGGCGGCCAGCGCCAGCCCCATGCGGCCCGAGGAGCGGTTGCCCACGAAGCGCACCGCGTCGATCGGCTCCCGCGTGCCGCCGCCGGTCACCAGCACCCGCATCCCGTCGAGCGAGCGAGGGGCGAAGCCGAACGGTCGGCCGGAGAGCTCGATCGCCTTGCCGATCGCGGCGAGAATCTCCGCCGGCTCGGCGAGCCTCCCCTCTCCGCACTCCCCCTTCGAGGCCAGGCGCCCGCGCCCGGGCGCAACGATCCGCGCGCCGCGCTCGCGCAGCCTGTCCAGGTTCGCCCGGGTGGCCGGGTGCGCGTACATGCGGTCGTTCATCGCCGGGGCGAGCAGGAGCGGCGCCTCGGCGGCCAGCGCCGCGCTCGTGAGCAGGTTGTCGGCCAGCCCGGCGGCCAGCTTGGCGATCGTGTTGGCCGAGGCCGGGGCGACGCAGAGCGCGTCGCATCGGCGTACGAGCTCGAGGTGTGAGATCGGGGCGTGGTCCGCCGGCGGATCGCCGGGGAAGGCCCCACGGGCGGGGTCGGGCTCGAACTCGTCGACCAGGACCGGCGCCCCGGTGACCGCTTCGAAGGTCGCCCGGCCCACGAACCGGAGGCTGGTCTCGGTCTGGATGACCCGCACCGCGTGGCCCTCGCCGGTGGCCAGCCGCACGAGCTCGACGGCCTTGTAGGCGGCGATCCCGCCGGATACGCCGAAAAGCAGCCGCGCCACCCGATCTCCGGTCCCTAGCGGTACCGGTACTTGATCTTCCCGGCCGCGATCTCCTCCAGCGCGATCTGGAGGTAGTTCTTCGAGCCCGTCTCCACCATCGGGGGCGGATACTCGTCGAACGTGCCCTCGCCCAGGTTGTGGTAGTAGGAGTTGATCTGCCGGGCGCGCTTGGCCGCCACGAGCACGCACGCGTAGTGCGAGTCGACCTGCTCGAGCAGCTTGTCCAGGCGGGGCTTGATCACGTGCGCTCTCCTCCGGGCGGAGGCTCCGCTCCGGCGCCGGGTGGATGAATGGTAGCGGCGAGTCGTTCGAGCTCATCGAGGGCCCGCCGCACGTCGTCGTTCACCACGACGTGGGCGAACTCCTGCCGGGCGGCGAGCTCGGCCAGGGCCACCGCGAGCCGGTGGCGGATCTGCTCGGGCGTGTCGGCCGCCCGCCGCTCGAGCCGGCGCCGCAGCTCCTCGAGGGAGGGCGGCGCGATGAACACCTGAGTCGCCTCGGGGAGGGCGTTCCGCACCTGGCGAGCGCCCTGGACGTCGATCTCGAGCACGATCCCGCGCGCCGGCCGCTCGAGCTCCGAGCGCAGCGTCCCGTAGCGGTGGCCGGCGTAGGTCGCGTGCTCGACGAACTCGCCTCGGTCCACCCGTCGCTGGAACTCGTCGTCGGAGAGGAAGTGGTAGTCGCGACCGTCCACCTCGCCCGGGCGCGGGGGGCGTGTGGTGGCAGAGACCGAGAGCTCGAGGCCGGGCAGCCGTTGAAGCAGCCCGCGGATCAGCGTGCCCTTGCCGACGCCCGAGGGGCCGGTGATGACGAGCACTGGTGCGTCCGGCGACCGGCCGGCGGCGTGCCTGACGATATTGGCTACCGGCTCAGGTACGAGACCAGCTCGCGCCGCTGGCGCTGGGAGAGGCCCCCGATGGTCTTGCTCGGCGAGATCCGGCAATGGGTGAGCACGCGGTTGACCTTCACCCGTCCGTACTTGGGGACGGCCAGTAGCAGGTCGAATACCTTGGCCGTCTCCAGGTAGTCGGGAGGATCGAGCAGCAGGGCGTGGACGTTGGCCCGGCCACCCTTCAGGTCCCGCTTGAGGCGAGCGCGCTTGATCCGTATCTCGTTGGCCCGTTTCAGCGCTTCCATGCGCTGAGCCAGCGAGCGCTCTGGAGCGAATCCCGCCGAGTGCGGCTTCGCGGGAGACCGGGGCGGAGCCGGCATGGCCGGCGATCATACCTGGGCAACCGCGGGCGTCCAGGCTCAAATCCGCAAAATAACGCGAATTTTGCTCAACCTCGACCTCAGCTTTAGTCGGGTTCCGGCT
>DASQXU010000201.1:0-4937 GCA_035639555.1 Thermoleophilaceae bacterium | reverse complement strand
CGTCGAGCCCCACGTCGCCCGGGTGATCGTGGTCAGCCCGAGCGACACCGGCATCCGCCAGGCTCGCGCGAAGACCGATCGGCTCGACGCCCGCACGCTCGCGAAGCTGCTGGCCGCGGGTTCACTCGAGGGCCTGTGGCTGCCGGACGAGCGCATCCGGGCGCTGCGCCGGCGCCTTCAGCGGCGCTCGCGGCTGGTGCGGGCCCGCACCCGGGCCAAGAACGAGGTCCACGGGGCGCTGATCCGGCATCTGATCGCAAAGCCCAAGGTCTCGGACCTGTTCGGGGTGGCGGGTCGACGCTGGCTCGAGAGCCTCGAGCTGCCCGCGGAGGAGCGCGAGACGATCGACGGCGCGCTGCGCCAGATCGACTTCCTCGAGCAGGAGCTCTCCGAGGTGGAGCGGGCGATCGCCAAAGATGCCCTCTCGTCGGTCGAGATCCGCCGGCTGATGAGCGTCCCCGGCGTGAATGTGTTCACCGCCGCGACGTTCCTGGCGGCGATCGGCGAGGTCTCCCGCTTTCCCTCCGCACGCCGGCTGGTCGGCTATCTGGGCCTCGACCCGCGGGTGCGTCAGTCGGGGTCCGGCCCGGCGACGCACGGGCGGATCTCAAAGCAGGGCTCGGCCCCGGCCCGCTACGCGCTCGTCGAGGCCGCCTGGAGCGTCGTCCGGCAGCCGGGACCCTTGCGTGCCTTCTACGAGCGCATCCGTGCCCGCCGCGGTCACCAGGTCGCGATCGTCGCCAGCGCGCGCAAGCTCGCTTCCCTGTTCTGGTGCCTGCTCACGCGCGAGCAGGACTACGCCTACGCCCAGCCGTCGCTGACCAACAAGAAGCTCCGCCGACTCGAACTCGCGGCCGGCGCGCAGCGCGGCAGGGTCAAGCCCGGGATCTGGGCCGCGAACGCCGCAATGCGCGACGCAGAGCGCGAGCTCGGGCGCGAGGCCGAGATCGCCTATGCACGCACCGTCGCCGACTGGCAGGCACAGAGAAGGGGCGCGGGCGCGACACCGGGACGCGCATCTTCAAGGCCGCCTGGCGGCAAGCAGCGCGGCAGGGCATCGGTCCCAGACCCTGCGCTTTGCTCGTCGTCGCCCGCGCCACGTGCACTGTTGCAAGGGGGCGTCCAGGAGTCCAGACCGACTTGACTTTTCATCCGTCGCGCAAAGCAGCACTCGGAAGCGCGGCTCCTTCGAGTGGACAGCGAGAGCTCGGCGAGGGATCGGCGCCGGGCCCGGGTCCTCCGTCGGCCCGGCGCGTGACCGGAGCTCCTCGCGGCTACTCGTCCACCACCTGCTCGAAGCCGCCCCAGAACATGCGCGAGCCGTCGAACGGCATCTCCATGTTCGCCATCTCGCTGTCCTGGTTCATCTTCTCGTTGGCGGCGTCGCGCGTGGCCTTATCCGGATACTCGATCCAGCTGAAAATCGGCGTCTCGTCGTCCTTGGCCTGGACCGCCCTATAGAAGTCGGTGACCTCGCCCTTGGGCACGTCGTCGCCCCAGCACTCGATCACGCGCGTGGCGCCGAGCTCCTTAAAGTACTTCGACGCCTCACGGGCGTGCTTTACGTACTCGTCCTTGTTGGCGGTCGGGACGGCGGCCACGAAACCTTCGATGTAGGGCACGACGCTCTCCTTCTCGGGTTGGCTGAGACGCTAGCTGCTCGCGGCCGCCGGGCGCTCTGCGGCTAGCCCTACTCTCGCTGGGACGCAGCGAACTGTCGCCCGGCGCGGCTCAGCCGCGCGGCCCCGGCCGGCGGGCCGTGTGTGTCGCCTTATCGCACATCCCACCCCGCTCCATCCGATTGGCAAGCGCGGTCCGCCGGCTCGTCGTGTACAGCCTGGACTTCGCCTAGCGATGCTGCCTGCTTCTCCTCAGGCGTGAATGGAGGCGTCTGCCGTAGGTGCGGCGAAACGCCTGGGTTGGACGAGGGTCGGGCGTCCGGACTGCGCGGGCGCACAGTTGCGCATTCGCCGGTGGAAGCGAGCGCCCGAGCGACGCAGTCCCGATACGTCTCCCCGTGTCCGGTGCGATCGTCCCGTCGGCCTCAGGGAGGCGCCCGCTTCCCAACAAACCGTTCTCAACAAACCGGGGGGCGCATGGCGTGAACGTCCTGCTGCTCGGACTCGAAGGAATCAGGTTCGCGGTCACGTCGTGCGCTTCTGATGTATGAAGTTGGCCGGTGACCCAGCTCAACCCCGGCGAACGAGCGGCGCGTGGTCGGATCGCCATCGCTCAGCAGCCGCTGGAATGAGTGACACCGGCACTGGCGCCGGGGAGCCGCCGCTGCACGTCGTCTTCGGGGCGACAGGTGGGATCGGGCGAGCCGTTACCGAGGAACTCGTCAGGCGGGGAAGGCGAGTCCGGGCCGTCAGCCGCGGCGGCGCTGCTGTAGGCGCGGCGGAGGGGATCGCGGCCGACGCGACGCAGCCAGGCTCAGCGGCGGCCGCGGCTTCGGGGGCGGCGGTCGTCTACCACTGCGTGAACCCCGGCTATACCCAATGGCCGGAGCTGCTGCCGCCGGTCAGGCGATCGATCCTTGGCGCGGCGGAGGCGAGCGGCGCGAAGCTCCTGTATGCCGACAACGTCTACGCCTATGGGCGCGTCGACGGACCGCTACGCGAGGATCTTCCCGCGATCGCAGCCGGTCGCAAGGGGCGCACCCGCGTCGAGGTGTCTGCGGAGATGCTGGGGGCGCACCGTGACGGTCGCCTACGAGTCGTGGACGCGCCTCCGACTACTACGGTCCCCACGGACCGAGCTCGACTGCCGGAGAGACGGTCTTCGGGCGGGCTGTGGCCGGCAAGCGTCCGGTTTGGACCGGTCGCCTCGACCAGCCGCACAGCTTTCATTTCCTCGCTGACCTCGCCCGTGGGCTGATTACCCTCGCCGAGCGTGGGGAGGCCGAGGGCGAGGTCTGGCACCTGCCCGCCGCCCCACCGGTGACCGCCCAGCAGTTCTTCGACCTCGTCTTCGAGGCAGTCGGACGGCCCACCCCTGCGCGAGCTCAGACGATCTCGCCCCCGATCCTCGCGATCGCCGGGCTCTTCTCGCCGATGATGCGCGAGCTGCGCGAAACCACCTACCAGTTCCGAGCGCCGTTCGTCGTCGATTCCTCGAAGTTCGAGCACGCCTTCGGCCCCTTCGACGCGACGCCGCACGGCGCGGCGATCGAACAGACGGTCGAATGGTTCCGCTCTCGGGGAACGTGACGCGTACGCGGGCTGAACCGGTCTCGCCCACTGGAGGCGGAAGCGCCGCCGTTCCGGTCGCCCCCGCCCAAAGGGTGCGAACTGAGTGGCCGTGGCAACTGCTGGAACTCCTCGCGGGAGGAGCCAACCGCTGTGATCTCGAGGCTGTCGCCTTGAGGGGGGCGCCACACCCATGTTCGCTAATCCGCTTCGGCCTACGATGCCTCGCGACCGACCACCGACTGGAGATTTGAGCGATGCCCACGAGGCCCATCCCTAAGGGCTATGAACACCCCCATCCCGTTCTTGGCCGTGGATGATGCGGCGCGGGCGATCGAGTTCTATGAGCGGGCGTTCGGCGCGCGCGAGCGGATGCGGATGCCGACGCCCGACGGCAGGATCGCGCACGCGGAAATCGAGCTGGCGGGGTCGCTGGTGATGCTGGCGGATCCCCTCCCCCAGTACAACTGGAAACCCCCGGGGGAGCCGGCGGTACCAGCGTAGGCATCGGGCTCTACGTCGCGGACGTCGACGCCGCCGTGCGGCGGGCGGTGGAGGCGGGCGCGACACTGACGATGCCGGTCGAGGACAAGTTCTACGGCGATCGCTATGGCACGGTCCGCGATCCGTTTGGTCACGAATGGCAGCTCGCCACGCACAAAGAGGACCTCACTCCCGAGCAGATCGCGGAGCGAAGCAGACTGGCGCTGGGCGACCGTGGCTGAGTGAAGCCGCGTCTGCCGACGGCGTTTCTCCCGGGCCACCGCGGCAGCGCTGAGCTTCCCGGGTTTGAGGGCAGCAGGCCCGAGCAGTGCATGGCAAAGGGCCACTCACGGCCTCTTGGCGGTCGTAACCGACTATGAGCGAGCTCGCGCCCGATTCGCTCCCGCCCCGGACGATCGGCGAGCGCGCCGGTCCTACGGAGATCGACTACTGCAACTGCTGACGTAAGCGAGCGTGTGCTGAGGCGCTGCTCGTACTCCTCCCGCTCGTCGAAGGGAGGCGCGCCGGACTTGACCGCGGCGCGCCCGCTCGCGTTTGAATGCGGGAGCGGCGGGTGTCCCGCTTGACGCCCCGTCACCGCGACACATCACCGGGCAGGTCTTACGGGACACCCGGAGCCGACGCCGCCGCGAAAGGCGCCATATGCAGGCGGAGTGCCCGCAAGGGGTTCCGCTTCCGGGATCTCAGTCCGGCGCCGGCAATGGCCGTACGATCGCTTGGACCGCCCACGACGATGGGTCTTCGTCTCGCGATCGGTCACTAGCTCGTGGCAGAGCAGACTGCAGAAGGTAGGAGAGCCCGATGTCAAGCTCAATGGTGAACGTCATCACGATCATCGTCCGTCTCTCCCGTGCGACGAGCTTGAAGCCATGCTGATCTACTCGATGAGCGTCTCGGTGGACGGCTTTATCGCCGATCGCGAGGGCGCGTTCGGGTGGACGGCCCCTAGCGATGAGCTGTTTCGTTTCCACACCGCGCAGGTACGTGAGCTCGGCGGCTATCTGTTGGGCCGCAGGCTCTACGAGACGATGCTGGTGTGGGAGACGGATCCGTCGCTCCGCGACGACGAGCTCAGGGCCGCGTTCGCCGACGTCTGGTGCGCGATCCCGAAGGTCGTCTTCAGCCGCACGCTCGACAGCGTCCAGGGCAACGCGCGACTCGCCGAGGCGTCGGTGGCCGAGGAGGTCGCCGCGGCGCTCGAGGCGACCGACAACGATGTCTCGATCGGCGGCGCCGGCCTGGCCG
>DASQXU010000200.1:0-3405 GCA_035639555.1 Thermoleophilaceae bacterium | reverse complement strand
ACATCGGCGACGAACACCTGCGGCGTCTGAACCGCCCAGAGAGTCGAGCGGTCCAGCGTCCTCACGACTCTGCCGGCGTCGTCCGCCTCCTTCACCGTGTCCGTGACCGGCGCCGCGGCGATCGCGCACTCGGCACCCTCGAGCGCCGCGAGCGCCGCCGTGAACAGCGACGGCGCCACCAGCGGCCGGGCGGCGTCGTGCACCACCACCGCGTCGGCGTCCGCTGCCGCCGCCGCCAGCGCCCGGCGCACGGACTCCGAGCGCGTGGCGCCGCCGGGCACGCCGGTGCACCCGTCGGGCGCCCGCGCGCCCGCGGGCAGCGCCACCACCACGTCGGCCAGCCCGGCCGCCCGCAGCGCGTCGAGCGACCACTCGAGCATCGGGCGGCCGGCCAGAACGACGAACGCCTTGGGCCGTGAGGCGCCAAGGCGTTCGCCACTGCCGGCGGCCGCCACGATGGCGACCGCCCTCATGGGCCTGCCAAATGCTGTCTACGAAGCGGTCGCGCTGCCGGCGAGGTCCTCGGTGCGGGTGAGGATCTCGTCGAGGTAGGCCTCGGCCTGCTCCTCGTCCTTGTCCAGCGCGTACATCATCTCCGAGGCGAGGATCTTCTTCGCCCGGGTGTACATCTGCTTCTCGCCGGTCGAGAGGCCCTTGTCCTGCTCGCGGATGGCGAGGTTCCGGACCACCTCGGCGAGCTCGAAGATGTCGCCCGTCTTGATCTTGTCGCGGTTGTGCTTGAAGCGGCGGTTCCAGTTCTTCGGCATCTCGGACACGTCGTCGGAGAGGACCGCCAGCACCTTCTTGACCGTGTCCTCGTCGATCACGCGGCGCAGGCCCGCCTTGCCGGCGTTCTCGCACGGGACCATCACGGTCATGTCGTTGTGGAGGATCTTGATCGTGAGGTACTCGCGCACCTCGCCGAGGATCTCCTTCTGCTCCTTCTTGATCACCTGGCCCGCGCCGTGATGCGGGTAGACGACGTTGTCGCCGACCTCGAACGCGATGCACTCCGCCTCGCGCGTGAGCTCGAGGTCCTCGATCTGGTCGGTCTGCGTCTCGGGGATGGTGTCCTCCTTCATCAGGGTTCGTCCGGGTGCCGGACGTCCGGTGTCTCGCGGGTCATGTCTGCAGGTAGCGGTCCACGAGGTTGATCTCCTGGAGCCGGCGAAGGCCCTCGCGGATGTCCTTCGCGCGGATCTCCCCCACGCCCTCGACCGCCTCGAGCTCCGGGTCGGTCGCGGCGAGGATCTCGTCGAGGCCGCGGAACTCGCGGACGATGTTCTGGACCACGAGCTTCGGCAGGCGCGGGATGCGCCCGAGGATCCGGTAGCCGCGCGGGGAGACGGGGAAGTCGAGCGTGTTGACCTTGCGGTCGTGGCCGAGCAGCTCGGCCAGGCGGCCGAAGTCGAGCAGGTCCTGGTGGGCCATGCGGGCGACGCCCTCCAGCGCCACCGCGAAGTCGTCCTCCGAGGGCTCGGCCAGGTAGTCGTGCAGCAGGGCGGCCTTGTCGGAGGCGACGCCGACCATGGTCTCCTCGAGCTGCATCTCGATCAGCCGGCCCTCCGAGCCGAGCTCGACGATGTAGCGCTCGATCTCCACGGCCATGCGGGTGACCATCTCCGCGCGCTGGAGCACCGTGAGCACGTCGTGCAGCGTCACGCCGCCCTCGAACTCGAGCGCGGTGAGCCGGGTGGAGACCTGGTCCAGGCGCGAGCGGTACTTGTCCAGCGTCTGCAGCGCCTGGTTCGCCTTGGCGAGGACGGCGGGGATCTCCTCGAGGATGTACTTCGCGCCGTCGACGTAGAGCGACACCACGTCACGGCGCTGGGAGACGGCGATGACCAGCGCGTCGGCCTGCTTGGAGACGCGCTCGGCCGTGCGATGCCGCGTCCCGGTCTCCGACGAGAGGATCGTCGGGTCCGGCATCAGCTGGACGTTGCACCAGGCGATGCGGGTCGCGTTGCCGTTGAGGGCGATCGCGCCGTCCATCTTCGCCAGCTGGTAGAGCAGCGCGGGGGTGTAGTCGATGTCCAGCTTGATCCCGCCCGAGAACAGGAACGACAGCTCGTCGGGATCGCCGATGACGATCAGCCCGCCGGTCCGCGCGTGGACGATGTTGTCGATGCCCTCGCGGACGGCCGTGCCGGGCGCGACCATCTCCAGCGCCTTGACCAGCCGGGGCTCCTGCCGCGCCTCGAGCTCAGAGAGCTCTTCCCCTGATCGCGGCGTCATCCCATGGCATTCTAGCAGCCTTTTAGGCTGCCTTGAGCCTCAGATTTGGCTCTAGAGCAGGGAATTCGAGGGTTGACGCACGGCTTTTCGGCTGCTACGGGGGCGCGCTCTCAGGCGGCCTGCGCGCGGGCCGTCGCGGGCAGCGCGGCGCGCACCGCGGCGCGCAGGGAGCCGGCCTCCGCGGCGCCGGCGCCACTGCCCGCGGGGGCGATCACGGGCGCCAGCCCGAACTTGCGCGCCTCGCCGAGGCGCCGGTCGGCGTGGGCGACGGAGCGCAGCTCGCCCGTGAGGCCGACCTCGCCGAAGCAGGCCACGGGCCGGTTGCCGTCGCCCAGCGCACGGCCGCGGGCCGCCCCGGCCACGGCGAGCGCGACCGCGAGGTCGGCCCCCGGCTCGTCCACGCGCACCCCGCCGGCCACGTTGACGAACACGTCCGCGCTGCCGACGCCCACGCCCGCGTGACGGCCGAGGACGGCCAGGACGAGCGCGAGCCGGTTGCGGTCGATGCCGTTGACGACCCGCCGCGGCGGCACGAGCTCGGACGGCGAGACCAGCGCCTGGACCTCCACCAGCAGCGGCCGCGAGCCCTCCATCGCGGCGAGGACGACACTCCCCGGCGCCCGCGTGGCCTCCCCCACGAAGCGCGCGGAGGCGTCCGCCACCTCGACCAGGCCGCCTTGGCGCATCTCGAAGACGCCGACCTCGTTGGTGGAGCCGAAGCGGTTCTTGAGCGCCCGCAGCGTGCGGTAGGTGCGTTCCCGCTCGCCCTCGAACTGGAGCACGCAGTCGACCAGGTGCTCGAGCACCCGCGGGCCGGCGAGCGCCCCCTCCTTGGTGACGTGGCCGACGAGCAGGACGGCGATGTCGCGGGCCTTGGCCAGGCGGGTGATGCGGTCGGCGACCTCGCGCACCTGCCCGACGGAGCCGGCCGCGCCGGTCAGGTCCGGAGCGTGCAGCGTCTGCACGGAGTCCACCACGCAGACCTCCGGGCGCTCGGCCTCGATCGTGGCCTCCACAGCCTCGAGGTCCGTCTCGGCCACGATCGGCACCGACAGCGCGTGCGCACCCAGCCGCTCTGCCCGCAGCTTGACCTGCGCGGGCGACTCCTCACCCGACACGTAGAGGACGCGGTGCCCGGCGGCGGCGAGGTTGCCCAGGGCGCCCCCGGTG
>DASQXU010000199.1:0-3757 GCA_035639555.1 Thermoleophilaceae bacterium | reverse complement strand
GGGCGGTCGCCGTCGCCCACCCGCCGCGCCGAGCCCATCCCCGCCGGCTCCACCGAGGGGAGGCCACGGCTCACCGAGCCGTGGTTCTGCTGAGCGGAGCCCACCGAGGGCCAGTTAGGCCCTCTCGAAGAGGTGTAGCCGCCCGCCCGCGGCATAGGGAGCTTGCGGCCCGCCGCTACAGCGTGATGACCTGATCGGGCGGGTTGCCCGACAGCGCTCGATAGAGGTCCGGAAAGCAGCCGACCTGCACTCCCGCGACCGTGCCCTTGGGCCGGCAGTCGCCCGGCTCGCCCTCGGCGAGCGAGCGCTCGAGCGCGCACTGGTCGCAGAGCATCAGCATGATCTTCTGCTCCTCCGCCAACTTGCCGAGGCGCTCGCCGAGCGGGTCGCCCGCGCGCAGCGCGTAGGTGTTGTCGTCGAAGAAGAACATCCCGACGACCTCCACGCCGTGGCTCCTCTCCTCGAGCTGCGGCAGGATCATCTTGCCGAGCTTGTAGCTCGCAGTGTGGCCGGAGGTGGAGAAGATATAGGCGATCTTCACGCCCCCACAACCTACTCGTCGCCCGCGAAGTCGCTGGATAATGACTGGAACGCCGCTGATGGCCGGTGATCATCTGACCGGTCGGGAGGGGCGGTGCGCCGGCCCGGATCGTCGAGGCTAGAGGAGGGTCAGCACGACAAGAGCGGCGACCGAGGCGGCGACAAGCGCGAGGGCTGCGCCCGTCAGCAGCCGCCCGGTCGGACCGATCGCGTGTGGTCCCATGACCGCGGGGTCGCGGGCCAGTCGGCGCATGAACGGCAGCAGGACGAGCAGGAGCACCGCGTTGAGCGCCTGGGAGAGGAAGAGGATCGGAACGAGCGGCGCGCCTGGGATGAGCACGAGCGTTGCGGCGACGACGACGATCCCGGCGAGGTAGTAGAGCGCGGCGTGCTCGAGCAGCCGCCCGAAGGCGACGATTTGTCCCCGGCGTCGCCGGGGACAAATCGGTGCCCGGGCGGGCGCACGTCGACCGAGCGACCGTTCAGAAACCCAACCACACGCCGAATGCTCGATCAAGGTGGCGAAACGACGCTGCGGGTCGACGCCGAGGTGCAGGCGGGCGACTCGCGGCTCGCCTTGGAGCTGCGCTCAGTCGTGCTTCCGGGCGGCGCGCGCCGGCTTCTCCCCGGTGCTCTCTGGTCGGCCCGCTTGACAGTTCGGTGAACGCCGTACGCTCGCGGACCAGATGTCCGCGCTGCCCGACCAGCCCAGCGGAGGCTGACGACCGCCTTCCGTGGCGAACGGGCGTCCGCCGGGACAGCGTGCGGCCCCACACGACGGTCGGTCCTCGTCTCTATGAAGAAGGGCTTCGGGTCAACTGACCGTCGGGATGTCGGATCGGCCTCCTCTCGGGGTCTCGGGTGGAGCATCGCTCATGTCTCTATGGCCTCCTCGGTGGGAGGATCAGGCGAAATAGGAACGTCCGCTCGGGGGGCATGTCCAAAGAGGGCGGTCAGGCCGCCAGACGAAAAGTGGCGCCTCTGGGAGCGAACTCCTGGTCGCCGGTAAGCCTGTGCCAGATCGCGTGCGCGAGCCGGCGAGCGAGGTCGACCTGGGCGACCTTGGCGCCGCGCTGCTTGCCGAGCCGTTTTTTGGTCCGCTGGTAGCGCGCGGCGTAGGCGGGATGGCGAAGCGCGTGCATCGTCGCCTCGAGCAGCGCCCAGCGTAGGTAAGTCGGGCCGTGCTTTGAGAGCGGGCCGCGACGGTCCTTCTCGCCCGACTGTACGACCCGCGGGCAAAGACCGCTGTAGCCGGTCAGCTTCTCGGGTGTCGGGAAACGTTCGATCTCGCCGATCTCGGCGGCGATCGTGAACGCAAGCACGCGGCCGACTCCGGGGACTGTCATCAGCAAAGGGACGTAGGGATGGTCGGCCTGGCCGGCCCGCAGGCGGCGATTGAGCTGGTCGATCTGGTCCTCGAGATGGTCGATGAGCTCGACCGACGCGGTGACGTTGCCCCGCCAGGGCTCGGGGACGTCGAGCCTGGCGAGGAGCCGCCGCCCCTCGGCCCCGAAGAGGTCGGTGACCGGGCAGGCGCGGCCGAAGCTGATCGAGGTCGAGTGGACGCGGTTCCTGAGCGCCGACTTGTGCTTGGTGCATCCGGAAGCGGGCGAGTTCGCGCTGACCGCGCACCCTCGGGTCCGGGAGCCAGATCGCCGGCACCAGGTCGCGCCGCGAGAGCGTCGCGAGGACCAGCGAGTCGGTCTTGTCGGTCTTGCAGGCAAGCGGCGCGAGGCCCTTGACCTTCTGGGCATCGGCGATCTCGACGTCCGAGCCCTCCTGCTCGAGCGTGTCGTGCACGAGCCGGGCACCGGTCATTGACTCAACGATGGCGCAGACCGGCCCTCCGTGGACCTCGTCGATGCGACGAGCAAGGGTCTTCAGTGAGTCGACGTCGGGCGGGACGACGAGCTGGTCGAGGTGCTCTCCCTCCGCTGAGAGCAGACAGATGTCGAGCTTCTTTCGACTGAGATCGAGTCCGGCGTGCAACATTTCGAGCGGGTCCTCCTCGGTGCTCGGCTTGCGGTGAACACGGCGAGCGTGCCACCGCGGGAGGACCCTTCTTCATGGCAGTCCGAAGCGAGAGCTCGCCGAGTTCTTCCGCCGCGCAAGGGCGAAAGCCGCAAGGGGACGGAGCAGGGCAAGGATCTGCTCCGCAAGCGGCTCGCCGGCTGAGCTCGAGTACGCGCACCGGCAGCGATCTAGAAGATCTTCCCGATGCCGCGGACGGCGGCCCTGCCCAGGACGATCTCGAGCAGGACGCCGGCGCCACCGACGATTAGCGCGAGGACCACGACCGCGAAGTCCTCCAGCAGGACGCCTAGCGAGACGAGCACGACTCCCAGCGCAGGCAGCGTGTCGAGGCCGGTGAACGGCGGCGCGAGAAACGCGCCTAGCGAGCCGGCGATCACGAGCAGCCCGAAGACGGCGTTGCTCGCCCGGTGGTCGAACAGAAGGCGGAGGCGGGGTCGGGAGAAGCGCTCGATCCAGCCGATCACCTTCATCAGCCCTCTGATGAAGCGCATCCGAGCGCCGCCGGTCCCGAGCTCGACCTCGCGCCAGCGCTCCGGCAGCCAGATCGTGTCGCGTCCGACGACCAACTGAAGCGCCACCAGCATCGCGATGAGCTCGAACACGTGCGTAGCGCCGCCGGTCGGCAGCGGCAACGCCGGAACGCCGAGCAGGAGGATGAAGGTCAGCGCGAAGCTCTTCTCCTGGAAGACGTCGATCAGGGCGCCGAGCGTCTTGTCGCGCTCGCTTGCCAGCCAGCGCTCGATCTGATTGCTGACCCTCTCCGGCGCGGGGGGTGGCTCTCTCGTCGGCGTGGCGCGTTCAGGCACGCACCAATCTTCCCCCCTGCGACCCCGCGGGAGTCCTCCCCATCGTCCAGCTCGAAAGCGCTCTGGCCCGGTGGCGACTCCCCTCCGTATCCCGCAAAGCGACTCGCAAGAGATAGCCGCAGCGCTTCAGGCGCCGAGAGCGAGTGCTCCTAGCATGCGGCTGACCGGACCCCGCACGCCACCCCGCCCAATCGGCGCGAAGCCAACTCTCAACCGGCGGAGGGGGGTCAGTTTTCGGGTCTTGCTGAAACGCCGGGGTTGAGGGCGTAGGAAGAAAGACATCCGCTGCCCTCACAAGGCTCTGCGTGATCGTGAATCGCGGAGCCAGGAGGAACAGCGGATGCAAGGCCACGTTAGCCGCCTCGTCGGCCTGGACG
>DASQXU010000198.1:0-2029 GCA_035639555.1 Thermoleophilaceae bacterium | reverse complement strand
CAGCAGCGTGTCGACCGAGACGCCGCCGAAGTTGGTGCCCAGCTTCGACCACTTCGTCACGCAATGGATGTCACAGGGCACCGTCTCGAACGGCAGCCGGTGGAACTCGTCCCAGGTCCACTCCCGCTCCTGCCCGACCATCCCGTCGATCCGAAACGACCAAGCGTCGGTGTCGATCCGTGGCGTCGGACCCGCAGTGAGCACGGGGAAGCCGCGCTCGACGTACTGGCCCGGGGGAACCCGGTCGGCTAGCTCCTCAGGCGGCCGTCGGCGGCGTTGAAATCCACGCGAGACGAAGCCGCTCATTCCGGAGCATCATCGCACGGGGCCTCCGGCTCGCCCGAGCCCGCAGCGCGCCCGAGTCGACGCGGGCTAGCGGCGGAGGAGCTCGGTCTCCGGCGGACGATCGGCCTGGGCCGTGAGCCGTGCGCGCCACGCCGCCGCTCGCACCGCGGCGGTAAGGGTGTCGATGTCGTAGGCGCCCTGGTGGCGCCTGCCGTTTATGAAGAAGCTCGGCGTCCCGGCCACCCCGCTCGCGTCCGCTGTCCCGACGTCCTCGGCCACGCGCTCCGCGTGCTCGCGCCGGCGAAGCTCGTCCCAGAAACGCTCGACGTCGAGGCCGAGCTCCTCCGCGTGGCGCCGGAGGTCGGGCGGGGTCAGCTCGTCCTGGTGGTCGAGCAGCGTGTCGTGCATATCCCAGAACGCGCCCTGGGCGGCCGCCGCCTCGGCCGCCTCCGCCGCCATCTGCGCGTTGGGGTGGACGTCGTTCAGCGGGAGGTGCCGCCACACGTAGCGGAGGTCGTCGCCGAACGAGTCGAGCAGCTCGCGGATGACGACCTCGGCCTGCCCGCAGTAGGGGCATTCGTAGTCGCCGTACTCGACCAGGGTGACCCGCGCATCGTTCGAGCCGCGGATGTGGTCGCGGTCGGGATCCACGTCATCCGAGAGGTCGAGGATCTCCTCCGCCGTCCCGGCGAGCTGGCGGGCCCGTACCGGGGTGGGCAAGCGCCGGATTCCTCGGCCCACGCCCCAGCTCAGCAGCGAGGCGAGCAAGGCTGCGGCCAGGACGCCGAGCTTCGCCTCGGTGAGCCGCTGCCCGTGGAAGGCGAGGCTCGAGACCAGGATCGAGACCGTGAACCCCACCCCGGCCACCGCCCCCCCGAGACCGAGAACGGGCCAGCTCAGCGCAAGTCGGAGCCCGCCAAGCCGCGGCCGGGTGGCGAGCCAGGACGCGCCAAAGACGCCCAGTGGCTTGCCGATGACATAGCCGAAGACGATTCCGAGGGTGATCGGCGACCCGACCGCATCCTCGAGGAGCGCGCCGTTCATGTGGATGCCCGCGTTGGCCAGCGCGAACAGCGGGACGATCAGGAAGCTCGTCCAGGGGTGGAAGCGGTACTGGAGTCGCTCGTTGGGTGAGATCGCGAGCGCCACGCTCAGCTGCGCCGAGCGGGCGAGCTCGGGCGTCGGCTGCTCACGGAAGGAGCGCGCCTGCTCGGTGAACCGCTCGAGGTCGCTCCGCGATGGCGGGTAGGCACTGATGGCGAGGCCGACCGCAAGCCCGGCGATCACGGGGTCGATCCCGGACTCGTAGAGCGCCACCCAGAACGCGACTCCGAGGAGAAAGGCCACTGGGCGGCGCCAGGTGATCGGCGCGTACCGGATCGGGAACAGCACGCAGTACAGCCCCGCGGCGATCGCGAGCGGAACCATCGAGACCTGGTCGGTGTAGACGGTCGCGATCACCACCAGCGCCACCAGGTCGTCGACGACCGCGAGCGTGAGCATGAAGACGCGCAGACGCGTGCCCCGGCGAGCAAGGAGGGCGAGCAATCCGAGGGCGAAGGCCGTGTCGGTCGACATGGCCGCGCCGAAGCCGTGCGCGCCGCTCCCGCCGGCGTTGAACGCGAGGTAGATCGCGATCGGGACCGCCATCCCCCCGGCCGCGGCGATCACCGGGATGGCGATCCGCTGCCGGTCGCGCAGCTCGCCGGTGTCGATCTCTCGCTTGGCCTCGAGCCCGACGACC